>NZ_JBWKNI010000022.1:0-80052 GCF_059415485.1 Caulobacter sp. GW821-FHT10C03
GGCCTGGCGATGGGCGCGGCGCGCGGCGGGGCCAGCCTGGCGGGCGCGGCGACCGGCGCGGCCCAAAGCGGCGGCGCGATCGGCTTGGCCAAGGCCGCCGCCGGCGGCGCGGTCAGCCCGTTGCGCCGAATGGCCCAGGATCTTGGCGGACGCTTCGCCTCGGCGCGCGCCCAGCAGCTTGGCGGATCGGCCAGGGGCCAAGACGGTTCGCCCCCCGCAAGCCAACCGCCGGGTTGGGCCCAGCGCATGAACCGCGGCCAGGCCGTCGCCCATGGCGCCTCGGCCGCAAGCCACGCGGCCTCGTCCGGCCAGAGCGGCGGCGGCGCCTCGGTCGATCTCTCGGAAGGAGACTGAAGCAATGTTCAAGCGCCCGGAGGTTCGGTACGGCGCAACGCCCGAACTCGACACGCCCTATAGGCGGGCTCGTCAGGCGTGGGATGATCGCGAGGGCCGGATCGCCGTCAACGGCCGTCGCCTCTGGCGCCTGGCCATGGTCGAGGCCGGCGTGATCGCGCTACTGGCGGCGGGCTTGGTCTGGCAAGGCTCACGTGGCCACATCACGCCCTGGGTGGTCGAAGTCGATCGCCGGGGCGAGGCCCGCGCGGTCGCGCCGGCGGACGCCGATTTCAAGCCCTCTGACTTCATGATCGCCGCGCGACTGGAGCGCTTCATCCAGGAAGTGAGATCGGTTTCGGCCGATCCGATCGTGGTGCGCCAGAACTGGCTGTCGGCCTACGCCCTGACCAGCGCCAGAGGTGCTCGCGCGCTGAGCGCTTACGCCCAGGCCGACGATCCATTTCTTCGGGTCGGCAAGGAGCAGGTCTCGGTGGAGATCGCCAATACGCTGAAGGTCTCCCCGACCAGCTTCAGGGTCGAATGGGTCGAGCGCCGATACCAGGACGGCAAGCTGGCGGCGACGGAGCGCTGGGCCGCGACCCTGACGGTGATCCAGCGACCCTCCCGCAGCGCCGACCAACTGAAGAAGAACCCGCTCGGCGTCTACGTCGATGCGATCGACTGGTCCAAGGAGATGGCCTGATGCGCATGACACCCCGGATTCTGACACCCTTGGCGATCGCGATCGCCGCCATGGCGACGGGCGCCGCCGCCCAGTCGGACCCGCGACGACCGATCGCCGCAGCCAACGCCGCCGCGCGCGTGCAGCCCCAGCTCGAAACCTTCCAGGGGGCGGTCCAGACCTTCGCTTGGCGTGACGGCGGTCTCTATCAAATCTACACCGCGCCCGGCCGCGTGACCGACATCGTGCTGGAAGAGGGCGAAAGCCTGGTCGGGTCCGGGCCGATCGCGGCCGGCGACACCGTCCGCTGGATCATCGGCGACACCGAAAGCGGTGTCGGCGCCCGGCGGCGCGTGCATGTGCTCGTCAAACCGGCCCAAAGCGGGCTGATCACCAACCTGGTCATCAATACCGACAAGCGCTCCTATTATGTCGAACTGCGCGCCAGTGCGGCCACTTACATGGCCTCGGTGATCTGGACCTATCCCAAGGACGCGTTGATCGCCTTGGCCAAGCCGACTTCCACGCCCGCCGCGGTTCTGCTCACGCCGCCTTCGCCACCGCCGCTCGACCTGACCACCTTGTCGTTCGACTACAAGGTCACCGGCGACAAGGTCGCGTGGCGTCCGCTGCAGGTCTTCGACGATGGTCGCAAGACCATCGTCGTCTTCCCGCCGTCCGTCTCCGCAGGCGAGTTGCCGCCGCTCTTTGCTCTGGACGCGGCCGGCCGGCCCGAACTCGTCAACTACCGGATTGAGGGCCGGCGAATGATCGCCGATCGTCTGCTCGATCGCGCGGAGTTGCGGCTGGGGGACAAGCGAAAGGCCCGGCGCGTCCTCATCGAGCGGCTCGGGGCCGACGTCCGATGAGTCATCCCCCCGAGGACAGCGCGGAGGAAACGGTAAGGCTGCGGGCGTCTCCGCCCCGTGTGGCTCGGCTCTCGCGCCTGATGGTCCTGATCGTCGGCGGCGCGGCGGTCGTGTGCATCGCCGGCGCCTTGGCCATGGCCTTGCACACCCGAACGCCCAAGCCCGTGGAGCTTCCGACAGAGGAGGCGGACACCAAGCCGCCGCTCGCGGCCATGGCCGACGCGCCCAAGACCTATAGCGATGTGCCCCGGCTCGGGCCGCCGCTGCCCGGCGATCTTGGACGGCCGATCGTGGCGGCCCACGCCAGGGGCGTAGACCCCTCGCCTCCGCCGATCGGTCGCCCCGAGGGGACGTCGGGCGGTGCGGCTCCGAGCGCCCAGAGGTCTCTCGCCGACAGCGCCCGCGTGGCGGCCCTGTTCACCAGTCGAGCTCAACGCGCGACGTCAGAGCCCGCCAGCAACCCGTCATCGCCGCTGGCCGCCCTGCCAGCCGTGCTCCAGGCCCCGCCGCTCTCAAACCCGCCTCCAGATCCCAGGCAAGCCTTTCTCGATCGACCGGCGGGCTCGACGACCAGCGCCTTTCGCCCCTCGCCCCCGGCAGGTCGGCGGATCCTTCACGCTCATACCGTGATCCCGGCGGCGTTGCAGACGGCGGTGAACTCGGATCTGCCCGGTCCGGTGGCGGCCCAAGTCACGCGAAATGTCTACGACAGCCTGACTGGCCGAGAAGTCTTGATCCCGCAGGGGTCCAAACTGCTGGGGACCTATGAGGCCCGCATCGCCTTCGGCCAGCGTCGGGTGTTTCTCGCCTGGGATCGCGTCGTCTTTCCCGACGGGCGTTCAATGCAACTGGATCGTCTGGTCGGCGCCGACGCGGCCGGACGATCGGGACTTTCGGACCGGGTCGATGCTCATTGGGGCGACATGACCAAGGCCGCGTTGTTATCGACGCTGCTGGGCGTTGGCGCCGAGCTTGGCGCCGACGATGAGGGCGATGTGGCTCGGGCGGTCAGAGAGGGGCTGCAGGGCGCCGTCAATCAGACGGGCCAACAACTCGTTCGCCGGCAGCTTGACGTCCAACCAACGCTTACCCTGCGGGCCGGCCTGCCGCTCTCCATCCTGGTGACTCGCGACATCGTCTTCGATGGCTCGGCTGCGGCGTCGAACTAGGGTTCGCTCGGCAGGAGATCGAGCAGGCGGCGGAGCGCCGGCTTGTCCGACCGTCGACCGGTGATGGCTTTGAAGTCCAGAAAGGCTCGGCTGAGGGGCCGGTAGACCACGCCGTTCACGCGCGCCGCAGCAGCCTCGTTGATCAAGCCGACGCCTTGCTCCAGCGACACCAGGCGCGCCACACTCGCCGCGCTCGCCGCCAGCGCGTGGATATCTAGGCCGGCTTGATCGCGCCTTCGCGCGAGGCGCAGGGCCGAAGCGGCGATCGCGGTCGGCGCCAGGACTCGCCGCCCGGCCAAGTCGGTCCAGCCGATGGCGCTGTTTGCGGTCAAGGGATGGCTTATCGGCAGGGCCACGACCAGCCGCTCGCGCCATCCCTGGCGTTGGTCGAAGCGAGCTGGGGGATCGATCATGAAGGCGATGTCGAGCCGGTCCTGGAGCAGGGCGTCTGTCAGTCGCTCGTCGTCGGCCTCGACCAGGTCGAGCCGCAGAGCAGGCTCGCGCTCCAGCAATCGCCGCATGATGTCGTCCAGCGCGCCAGGGGCCAACCCGCCGAGCACGCCAACCCGCAAAACGCTCATTTCGGCCAGACCTAACTCGGCGGCGCGATCGACGGCGCGATCCAGGCCCGCCAGGGCGGCTTTGGCGTCCGCGACGAAATCCTCGCCGGCCGATGTCAGGCGAACGCCGCAGGGTGCGCGGTCGAAGATTCGAGCGCCGAGCCGCGCTTCGAGGTCATGGATGCGCCGTGAGACGGCCGACTGCTGGACGCCGAGCGATCGCGCCGCGCGGCGGAAGCCGCCTTGTTCGGCTGCGGCCAGGACGTAGCGCAGCTGGTGCAGACCCAGTCCGGCCCAGGCGCTGGTCCGGGACGGCGTGGTCCTTGGGGGCGAACTCTTGAGCGGAGCGTCGAACACGAGCAACTGCGGCGGCGTGGCCAGGATGGCCGCAGCGCCATCCAGAGAGCGCTTGGATGCGCTGCGCCACTCTATAGATCGAATATAGGCGGAATATTCGGTCCAACCTGGGAGGCTTCCCACGCCGCTGCGCTCGATTTCGCACGCCAACGGTCGCGGCGCCTTCGACGTCTGCGCTTTCGTGCCTTAGACTCTTTCCCCGACTGCCGAACCAGAGTGTGATCGGCGGGCGCGTACTCGACAGGAGCCCATGAAGACCTCGCTCGACCATCTGCCGGCCGGCAAGCGCAAGGAACTCGACTTCGTGGTCGAGACCCTGCGCGAAGGGTTCAGCCAAGCGCTGAGCCGGCGAACCATGCCGCGTTTTCGCACCGGCAAGCTGCTCAAGATCATTCTCTTCGGCAGTTATGCGCGCGGCGACTGGGTCGAGGATCCCAAGGGGCGATACTTCTCCGACTACGACATCCTGGTGGTGGTCAACCACGAGGATCTGGCCGACCTGGAAGAGTTCTGGGGCAAGCCCGACGATGTGCTGCTGCGGGAGCTGGCCTCCGGCGAGCGTCTGCGCACCCAACCCAACTTCATCGTTCACAGCCTGGACGACGTGAACGAGCAACTGCGGCTGGGCCGCTACTTCTTTACGGACATCCTGAGAGACGGGATTACGCTTTTCGAGGAAGACGGATTTCCGTTCGCGCAGCCCGAACTGCTGTCGCCGCAAGACGCCTATGGCGAGACTAAGGGCTACTACGAGGAGTGGTTTCCCAGCGCTGCGGGGTTTCTTGACACCGCCCGTTACGTCATGGGCCAAGGGCGATCCAAAGAAGCAGCTTTCCAACTCCACCAAGCGGCGGAACGGTTCTATCACGGCCTGGTTCTTGTCCTGACGCTGTACAGCACCAAGACCCATCGCTTGAACCTCCTGCGCGACCGTGCCGAGGCGATGGACACGCGTTTGATCGGCATTTGGCCCGGGTCCAACAAGTTCGAGCGCCAAGGGTTCGACCTGATCCGCCGCGCCTATGTCGAGGCTCGCTATTCCAAGACCTACGAGATCTCCGCCGAGCATCTAGACTGGTTGGAGAAGTGCGTCACCAAGCTCAAGGTGATTGCGGAAACCATCGCCTTAGAGCGTATCGAGGCCCTCCGAAAGGCAGTCGACTAGCTTGCGTCACGGGGTTCCGATGTCGAGCAGGACCTCCAAGCCCTTCTTGAACTCGACGACGCCTTCGCCGACGCCCAGCATCTTGGTCAGAGATTCCAGCGGACCATCGATTGCGGCCAACGTGCCTTTGACGACCTTCCTATAGCCCCAAGGCCGCGAGCGTCGTCGATCGCTGACGCGCTCCAGCGCGCGATTGCGAGCGGGTGGGATTTGAAAATTGACGTACTCGATGACCTCGAGCTTGAAGCGCAGAGGGGCTCCCGTCAGACCGAAATCGACGAGCCGATTTCGATAAGTCCCCACCTCCACAAAGGCGCGGATCGCATCGATGAGCTCTTTGATCTGCCCTCGTGCTTCGTCGAACGCGGCGGGCAGAGCGCTCTCATCCCGGGCGAGCACACCCGAAAAGCGATCGGGCAGGAGCAGCCATCGATCCTCGAGTATCTCGATGAAGAGTTGATCGAGGAGCTTGAGCATTTCCACGATCGCCTCAGCCGGCGGAAAATCGTCGAACCTTGGCGCTGCATACTCAGCCATCGCGTAAACCTCTCACCGCAGCAAAGGCGCAATCTTGGCGCGAGTCTGGGTCGAAGAGTCAAACCTTGGCCATACGGCGGAACCTCGCCCGAAGCGTCAGCCCGCGGGCATAGCGTAGCGCTCGATCACGGCGCCGTCGTCTTCGATTGCGATCTCGACGACCTCGTTGAGAAGCTCCTGCCCTTCCAAGTCGTCAAGCACAGCAGCAAACAGGATCCGTTGCTCAGCCGGCGGGACCTGGGGGACAATGATGACCAGGCCGGCATGAATCTCGGCTTCGGCGTAGAGACGCCGGAAGTCCTTGGCGTTGTTGGTGACGAAGGTCAGGAATTCCTCACGGATAGGCGCCATGAGGTTCCAATCCTGCATGCCGCCCATGCCGCGCCAGGTGACATGGGCGGCCTCATGGCCGCGCTGCTGGGCCACCTCGACCAGCGAGGTGTGCAGGCATTCGTCGATCAAGAAGTTCAACGGCCGCTCGTCCCACCGCGCGCGCCGGTCAGGGGATCGCCCTTGAGCAGCACCGTCTTGCGCGAAGCCGAAGGCACGCCGTGTTGCGACAGGCGCTTTGGACGGCCCCGCCGGGGGTGGGCTGCGGCCCAGAGACGGGCAAGCACGAGCCTGCGCGCATCGAGCTTGGGATAGCCCGAGAGCAATTCGTCCGGCGTCGCTCCCGCATCGAGCATGGCCGCAACGCCGTAGACCGGGATACGAGTGCCCTTGAATACAGGCTCGCCGCCGAGCACGGCCGGATCACTGTGGATTTCGGCCTCGGCGGCTTCCAAATCTCGAACGCGCGCATCCACCTCGCGGCGGGCCTCGGCGACGTCGACATGCAGGACGCTGTTGGCCTTGACCATCCGGGTGTTGGGACGGGCGGCGACTTCCTCGAAAAGCTGCTGGCGACGCTCCACCGGCAAGGTCCCCGCCAGGAAGTGCTCCAGCCGCATGCACAGCAGGTGACTGTGCGTCAGGTAACGCCGCGCCGCGCGCCCACCCACGGCGGGGCGGGCGACGTCGACGATGTGTTTGTCGATCAGATTGTTGACGGCCTTGAGACCAAGCCCGCTGACCGCAGCCGCCTCGGCGGGGGTGTAGAGGCGAAGCGAACTACTCATAATCATTCTCCACAGAGAGATTATTTATAACAGATCGTATTGGCCAAGTCACCCAGTCGCGACTGCGGGCGCGCGTAGGCCAAGAAAGCCTTGAACTTCACAGGTGCCGCCATCATTCTATGGCCAACGCCGTTCTCGTCGGCGTGGCCGCTGCCCTGGCGAAGAGCCCGCGCTCAACGATCCAAAGACCAATACCCCTCCACGGACCTCATCATGGCCGGCAGGGACGAGCAGCGCGTACCGCCACGGCCGATGCAGGATCTGTGATGTACACCACGCTCGACCGCGCCAAGAAGCGCGCCAAGGACCTCAAGCGCGTCTTCGACGACAGCGGCTTTCTCTATCCCTTGAACCTCTGCCAGACCGCCATCGCTCGCGCCGGCGGCTATCGCGACTGGAACGACCTGGAAGCGTCGATCGCGGCCCAGCCGCGCGTAACCTCAGACACGGACTATAGGCGTCGCCTAGTCGAGGCGCTGCCATGGCCATGCCACGCACCAGTGCGAGCCTGGCTCGACAAGGAACCAGTGTTCGACACGTTCGAGTTTGACGGACCGCGCTTTTGGTTTCGGGACGTCTATCCGTTCATCAGCGTCTCGTTGCGCCATCAACGCCGCCGCCCGCTCCTGCGGCCCGGATCGGGAACTGGCCAGCAGATGCGCGAGGGCCTGGTGATGGATCTGCTTTTGCACATGCACCCAGGCGTGCCGCTCTATCCGCGCCTAGACCCGGTCAGCTTAGCGCTGATCTACGAAGGAGATCTGGCCGCGACGTTCGCGACGCGCATCAAACACCCCCGGTTCGAGGATGAATTCGCGCGGTTGATCGAAGAGGGTGTCTTCCTGTGGACCGGACGGGCCCTTCACATCCTGCCGGTCGCGCGCGAGGCCATGTATGACGACCTGATCGAGGAGAAAACCCACCTCGCAGAACACTGGGCGCCAAGCCCGCACAACGTCAGGGAGTTCACCGGACGACTGCGCGAAGCCCTGGCTGTGATCGGCGTCGATGAGGCCTGGCGCATCGCCGAGGCCATCGCCAGCCAAGGGTCGCGCGCCTACACCACGGAATCTGGAGCAACTCTCGACCTTCTGTCCGAACTCGCCCGGGAAGGTCGTCTCGACACCTTCGCCCGGGTCTGCGGGCTGTTCGTCACGCTCTATCCGGCTAACGCCGCGTTCCTGGTCTCACAGATCCCAGTCAAGATTGGCTCCAACGTCCTGGCCAAGGTGGCGGCGAGCAACCTGAAACGCTTTGAGGCCTGGGATCGCACGCACCCGGACTGGCGCGGCGCCCTCAAGGCCACGTTCGGCTCGCCTCCAGCCTTCGTAGCCGCCATCGACGCCATGATCGCGGAGATATCGGCTCAGGCGGCGTAGGCCGGAGTTAGGTTGGGCGGGGCGCCGCGTCTGGCGAGTCTCGCCCATCTCACAAGCAAGAGTTGCTCTAGCTTGGGCATGGTGATTGGCTGGGCGGTCCAAGCCAATGGGACCGCAGCATGATCAAGTGGGGAGATAGTCGTCGGGACCACGATCCCATCCTGGCCGTATGGCCCACCTACCGTGGTCTGTACGACCGCTGGTTCATGCTCGAACTGGTCGAGACGCCCGCGGGCGGCGTGCAATGGCGCGACCGTCGTGTCCCCGACGAAGACGGCAACGTGCGAATGGACGTCTATGACGGCAAGGAAGCGGCCATCGCCAGCGCCGAGGCGCTGAACCCTGCCCTAGCCGACGCCCTGTTGGCGCGTCCCATGGATCACGTCCTCAAGACCTCGCTGATCCTTAAAGTCAGCAAAGCGCTTCAGGCCAAGCAGCGGCTCGCCGAGGAAGAGGGGTTGATGCTGGCCGAGGCGATCCGCCGACATTCCGAAACGCCGCGCCCAACCGCTTCGGATATCAAGCTCGACCCAACGGCCGAACGATACCGCGGGGCCTTAGCCGCCGAGTTGCAGATCTATCCTTATCTGGGCGTCGCCTTGATCGGCGAACGGGGCCGCCGTGTGGTCCTCTATCGCAACGCGGCCGGCGAATGGAGCCGGGCCTACAACGCAGGGGAACGTGCAGCCGAACTGGCTGTGCGAGCTCGGATCGCCAATGGCTTTGGATTTCACCACTCTCAACACTGGGGACAGGTCAAGGCCAGTATCCGCGCCATATTGCTGCCGCGCGCCAATCAGCTTCTGCAGCTGGCCAGCGTCCAGCGACTATTGGCGGAAGCCCTGGCTCGCGGTGAGCGCGTGCTGGTCAGCAATGGCGTGGTGTTTTGGTACGAAGATGACGGTCAGATCGGCTGGATGGTGAAAGCCACCACCAGCGACAAAGGGGAGGACGGCGCGACACTTTGGCGTGAAGGGACGATCCTTTCGACCAATCACGGCCGTTTGGTGATCCTCCCCTACATCAAAGAAAACGGCGAATTGATCCGGGGTCATACCAAGAATGGTCCTGGCGACGGGCGCGCAAAGCCGCGCCATCCAGACCATTATGTCGAGATCCCCTTCCGGGAGCTCAAAGGCGATCTGATGATCGGCCTCTATGGGGAGCTTCCGTATGAATGACCTTGGCCCGTTTTCTCAACGCTTCGGCTTTGAAGGCCCTGAGGCGGACATTACCGTTCGCGCCGATGCGCCCCAGGCTGTTCGGGACGCGGTCGTCATGCTTGGCTACCAGTTGGGAAAGAGCCCGAAAGGTCTGCGCTCACTGGTCTGCGAGATACTCCTACGGCGACCCAACGCCAACAACTGGAGCGACGAACCGGTCGAACACGAGGTCGCCGAACTGGTCGACGAGGCGCCATGGTTCAAGGTCTATGACATCGCCGAAGCGCTCTATCGCGACATCGAGAAGAGTGACTACACCGCCACCCAAGCGGCCAGCTTCGAGGCTCAGCTCAACCAGGTCTTTCGTGAGCACGGCGTCGGCTGGCGGATGGAGCAGGGCAAGCTCCAAGCTCGAGGCTCGGAAGTCTTCGCCGCCGCGTCGCGTTCAGCAGTGGATATCCTCGACAGCACGAGCAAGACGACGGCCGCTCGTGAAATGCATCAGGCGCTGGAAGACCTCGCCCGGCGGCCGGCCGACGTAACCGGCGCCATCCAGCATGCGATGGCCGCGCTCGAGTGTGTCGCGCGTGGTGCAACCACCGATAACGATACGTTTGGCAAGCTGGTCAAGAAGCTCGACATTCCTCGGCCGCTCGACACCGCGCTCGAAAAACTCTGGGGCTTCGCCTCAGAGCAGGGGCGGCATATCCGCGAAGGTCGAGACCCTCGTTTCGAGGACGCCGAGCTCGTCGTCACCGTGGCCTCAGCGGTCACCGTCTATCTCCAGCGGCTGGAGGCGACTGGACCGGTCGGCGATCAATGACGCTGCTTTGCCCTCAGTGCTTCGGCAATACCGGGCTCCAGCGTCGGATCGAGGAAATTCGGCCCGACTACGACGAAGGCCGGTGCGATTTCCACAAAACCCGGAAGGGCACGCCCATCGCGGCGGTCGGCGCCATCATCGATGAGGTATTCCGCTCGAACTATGCGCTCGCCGGATCGGACCCCTACTTCTCGGACGACCCGGATGATCCCGAGCCTTACTATGAGCCTCGGGGAGAGGATCTGCGCGAAACGGTCGCCGACCTAACCGAGCCGACGACCCCAGGCGTCACGGACTTGGTTGCCGACTGGCTGATCGAAAACGACGACTATTGGCCGCCCGACGGCGACGAGCCGTTCTATGTTGACGAGTTCCGTTACGAGCGAACGGCGCCGGGAGACGCGGGCCACGCCGTAGCCTGGTCAACATTCCGCGAAACGATCATGCATGAGCAGCGGTTCTTCAACCGAGAAGCCGATGGCTGGTTGGCGAAGATTTTCCAGTTCATCCACCTTCAGCGTGACCAGGATCGGTTGCCGCCGGTCTACCTGATGCAGCCAAGCCAGGCTCCAGTCTTCTTTCGCGCCCGGGTCGCCGACGCTCAGGAGCAGCGGAAAATCCTGGCCAATCCTCACCAGGAAATGGGCGCGCCGCCCCGTCGTAAGGGTAAGCCCAATCGGATGAACCCTTCTGGGATCACAGCTCTCTACGCGTCCCTCGATGTCGAGACCTGCCTGTCAGAGCTCCGGCCATTGGTGGGCGCGAAGATCGTGACGGTGGAACTGAGGCTCCATCGACCCATCATCGTCCTGGACACCACCCGCTTCCGGGCCCCGCCAAAGGAACTCAATCTCTTCGCGCGCGACCATGCTCGTCGGCTGACGCAATGGCGTTTCATGCAAAGGTTCATGGACGAGATCAGCAAGCCGATCCTGCCCAGCGACGAGCACCTCGACTACGTGCCCACCCAAGCTGTCTCCGAATACCTGCACAAGGTTCACAAGGTTCGGATCGGCAAGGAAGCGCGCAACATTGATGCGATCGTCTTCAAGTCCGCGCAGCGCCCGCCGGGCACGAATATCGTGCTGTTCGGCGACGCGGCAGACATCGTCGGCGCCGACGACAGCCTGACCAAGACCGCAAGATCAAGGTCCAGTCCTTCCCTCTTCGAGCTTTCCCTGCCGGAGGCGCGTAACCCAGCCCTGGCGCTAGATGCCGCGACCCTCAAGGTGCGGGAAATCACCGAAGCCCAGTTCCCGACCGACGAACCGGTCGATCTTGCCTTTGCGTTGGATCCGCCCTTCTAGCCCGGGTGGATGTAAATTCGGAGACGCCCTTGCCGCATCGTTCGCGGCGCCCAATTGTGACGGCGCGGGCGCCGCCTAATAGGCGACGATCTTGAGCCGGGGGTAATCGGCGGCGGTCGTGGCTGAAGCCGGCGGGCCTTTGGCATGCGCACGAGGTTCCAACGCCCGCCCCTTTTCCGCCGAACGCCGCTCGCCGGCTTGCGCAGCCAGCCTATTTGATTCAGGATTCTCCGGCTGGCGTCCTTGCACGCCGGTGGGGCGTGGAAACCCCGTGCGTTGATTAGAGCCATAGCGACAAGCCGGAGACGGCTGGCCGCTCGCGTCTGGATTCCAGGCGCGCAACCCGTGTCCGCGGTTCGCGGTCGCGCGCCCTTGTCCGCCCTGGCGTTTCCCACGCCTCCGTGAGCAGCGGAGTCGGCGATGGATCGGAATCTGAAGAGGCTCGCCACCCAGCCCGACCTGGACTGGGACGATGGCGAAGACATGGATCAGCTCTATCGGCGCCATGCGTCTTGGCTCGGCGGCATGCTGCGCCGGCGTTTCGGCCAGGGCCTTGAGGCGGACGCCGACGACGTCGTGCAGGAAACCTACGCCCGGCTCGCCCCGCACGCGGTGCGCGACATACGCCGTCCGCGCGCTCTGTTGATGCGGGTGGCCTCGAACCTGGCTAAGGACATCCTGCGTCGGCGCGCGGTGAGGGGCCGCCACGCCCAGGCCGTCCGTGACCTGCCCGATTGCGCTGAAGCCGGGGCAGAGGCGCTGGACCTGCTGACCACCAAGGAGGTCATTCTGTCGATCCCGGAAGCCTATCGCGACGTCTTTGTCTTGAGCCGCTTTCACGGTTTGACTTATGAAGAGATCGCTACACGCTGCGGTTTATCAGTGAAGTCTGTAGAATGGCGACTGAGCAAAGCCATCGCCCACTGCGTCAAGCGCGTTAAGGACTAGGCGGAAGAAGCGTCCCATGAGCCTTTCGACCGTTTCGAGCGACCGGGCCAATGAAGAGGCCGCCGACTGGTTCGCCCGCCTGAAAAAGCGCGACGTCTCGCGCGCCGACATGGAGGCCTTTCGCATCTGGCGTCAGGCGCCCGGGCACAAGGAGGCTTACGACGCGGTTGACGCGTTCTGGCGCCGAAGCGAGGCCTTGAAGACCGACCCCGATATCCGGGCCGCAGTCTCATCGGCGCTGGCGCCACCCACGCCGAACCGGGCGCTCGGGCGCCGACCGATCGTGGGGCTGGGCTTTACCGTCGCGATCGTCGCGATCGGCGCCGTCGGCGGCTATGCCCTTTGGGGCCCCAAGACCTACGCCACCGACATTGGAGAGACGCGCACCCTCCGGCTCGACGATGGCTCCGCCATCGTCCTCGACACTCAAACCAAGGTCAGCATCCGCTTCTCCCGCGCCAAGCGCGAGATCCGGCTCGAGCGTGGTCAGGCCTTGTTCGACGTCGCCCATGACACCTCGCGCCCTTTCATCGTCACCGCCGGCGAGACTTCCGTGAAGGCGCTGGGCACGCGGTTCGATGTTCGGCGTGAGAACGGCGGCGCCCGCGTGACCCTGCTGCGTGGGGCCGTGGAGGTGAGCAGTCAAGCGAAGGCGCAAGCCAGATCCTGGCGCCTGACGCCAGGGCAAACGCTGTCGGCCAAGACCGCGAGGCCGACCAGCGCCGACGTTCAGGCCCTCACGGGCTGGACGAGCGGACGGCTGGTCTTCAAATCCGTTCCGCTTGGCGAGGCCGTCGCGGAGGTCAGCCGCTACGACCGGCGCAGGATCGAACTCGATGTCGGCGAGCTGGAACGGGCTCCGATCAGCGGCGCCTTCGACGCCGGCGACACCGAAACCTTCGTCAGTTCGGCCGCCGAACTGCTCGATTTGACAGTCACGCGACCGGAGAAGGGGGTCTTCCGGTTGGTCCGTTCCGGAGCGCCCGACGAGACGCCCTGATTTTCTTTTTCACGGGCCCAGGGGGACGAGGCGGCTGACGCGTCAACCCGCCGACGCACTGCGCCGTGCACAGAAGATCCGTCCTGCGACGGACGCCGCGCGCGCGTCCGAGGGGACCCGTTTCATGCTTTTCGCATCTCTCCGCCGCCGCCTTCTGGCCGGTCTGGCGATCACCGCCTTCGCCTTGCCGCTCGGCGCGGAGCCGGCGTTGTCCGCGCCCCAAGCCCAGACCCAGACCCAGACGGTCGACTTCAACATCCAGGCCGGCTCGTTGGACAACGCGCTGCTGGCGTTCGCCGACCAGAGCGGGCGCCAGCTGATCTACACGCCCGATCTGGTCGCTGGTTTGCGGACCGCGGGTGTTCGTGGCCGCTTCACGCCGGACGAAGCTATCGCCCGGCTGCTGGGCGGCGCTCCGATCGATGTCCGACGTGGCGGTTCCAACGCCTTTGTCCTCAAGCGGCGGGCGGCCGCGATCCGGTTCGAGGGCGAACAGGCGCTTGAACCGCCGGTCACCGCCCCTGAGGCCGAAACCACCGAAGTGGCCGAGGTGGTGGTGACCGGATCGTTGATCCGGGGCGCCGGCGACGGCGCTTCGCCGATCGTCAGCCTCGACCGGGAGGTCCTTGATCGCGGCGGACACGCGACCCTCGCCGACGCGCTCAGCGATCTGCCCCAGAACTTCGGCGGCGGCTCGACGCCGGCCAATCAGCTGCTCGGCGCTGATCGTAGCTTCACCAACGACTCCGTGGCCACCGGCGTCAATTTGCGTGGATTGGGAAGTTCGGCGACCCTGGTCCTGCTCAACGGCCGGCGGGTCGCCGGAACCGGGTTGAAGGGCAACTTCGCCGATGTCTCGGCCATTCCGACCGGCGCGGTCGAGCGTGTCGAGGTGCTGCTGGACGGCGCTTCGGCGCTTTACGGGTCGGACGCCGTCGGCGGCGTCGTGAACGTGCGGCTGCGGCGCAATTTCGTCGGGGCCGAAACGCGGCTGCGGGCCAGCGCCGCCCAGGGCGGCAAGGCTCAAGAGCGGCAAGTGACCCAGACGCTCGGCCTGGGTTGGGGGGGCGGCAATCTCGTGCTTTCGGGCGAGTATCATCAGCGCGACGCGCTATCGGCCGCCGATCGTCGCCTGACCGAAAGCAGCGATCTTCGCCGCTTCGGCGGGACCGACCACCGCAACAGCTTCGCCCACCCCGGCAATATTGTCGCCTACAGCGCCGCGGTCGGTGGTTACGTCCCGCTCTACGCCATTCCATCCGTCCCCGCCGGGACGCCCCTGAAGGCTTCCGACTTCGTCGCCGGCTCGGCCAATCTCGGCGACCCGCGGCAGGGCAGCGACACCCTGCCAAAGCAGGAGCGCGCCAGCCTCTACGCCAGCATCCGGCAGGACGTGGGCAAGACCGAGCTGTCGGCCGACGCAATCTACACCCATCGCCGTTTCAGCTACCTGCAGGCCGGCCCCACCACGATCCTCACCGTCCGGCAGGCCAATCCCAATTTCGTCTCTCCAACCGGGGCGGCCTCACATCTGATCGGCTACAACTTCACGGATGATCTGGGCCCGCGTCGCCTGTCGGGACTGGGAGAGAACCTTGGCCTGACCTTTGGCGCGGCGCGCGACTTTGGCCGAACCTGGCGCTGGGACGCCTATGGCGCCTACAGCATCGACCGCGGACGTCGTGACCAGAACCGCGCCTTGAACACGCGCTTTCTGAATGAGGCGCTGGGCAATATCGCCGACGATCCGGCTACGCCCTTCAGCGCCGCGCGCGACGGCTACTTCAATCCGTTCGGGACGAGCACCCCCGCCGCGCTCGACTTCATCAACAACGGCTACCAACACCTCAAACGCCGCAACCGGGTGACAGCCGGCGGCTTCCAGATGGATGGCGCCCTCCTGAGCCTGCCGGCTGGCCCGCTTAAACTGGCGGTCGGGGTTCAGGCGCGCCACGAGGATTTCATCGTCCGCACGACCAACCTGACCTCGGGGACGAGCCCGACGACGAGCGGCGGACGATTGTTCGACCGCGACGTCTCGGCCGCCTACGCCGAACTGCGCGCGCCGCTGGTGTCGCCTGACATGAACGTTCGCGGGGTGGAGCGCCTGGAGCTTTCCCTGGCCGGACGGATCGAGCGCTACAGTGACTTCGGCGTCACCCGCAATCCGAAGATCGGGGTGGTCTGGACGCCCATCGCGCCTCTGAAGGTGCGGGCCAGCTACGGGACGTCTTTTCGCGCGCCGACCCTGGCCGACATTTACGAGACCTACGCCGTCGGCGCGGCCATCCTGCCGGACAAGTCAGGGCAGACGCTGATCCTGATGGAGACCGGCGGCAATCCAGACCTGGGCCCGGAAACCGCCAAGACCTGGACGGCCGGCTTTGACCTGACATCGCCGACGCGACGCGGCGCGCGCCTAACCCTGACCTACTTCGACACCCGGTTTTCCGACCAGGTCGGCCATCCCGTGTACGACGACGTCGTCAACGCCTTGACCAACCCGATCTACGCCAGCTTCGTGCGGCGCCTCAATCCAAGCAGCGCCACAGACCTGGCGGCCGCCCAGGCTCTGATCGACCATCCGACTTCCACCGACGCCAAGCTGTTTCCGGCCAACGCGTTCGGTGCCATCATCGACGGCCGCAACCGCAACGTCGGCGAGTTGGCCGTGCGCGGGCTTGATCTACAGGCCAGCTGGCCCTTCAGCCTGGCGGGCGACAGCTTCGTCGTCAGCGGCGATGCCTCCTATCTGTTCGATTATCAGCGCAAGCTGACGGTCGACGCGCCGGCCATCCAGTATGTCGACCTGGCCACCTTCCCCGTCGACCTGCGCGCCAATCTCGGCCTGACTTGGACGCATGCGGCCTTCACGACCAACGCCACGGTTCGCTATGTCGATGACTACCGGGCCTCGAGCGGCGCAAAGGTCGACAGCTGGACCACGCTGGACGCGCAGGTCCGGTGGGCGGCCGCGCCCACGCGCGGTCCGTGGGCGGGAATCGTGATCGCGCTATCGGCGCAAAACCTTCTGGGTGAGCAGCCACCGTTCTACGACGCAGTTCAGGGCGTGGGCTACGACTCCGCCAATGCCGATGTGCTGGGTCGCGTGGTGTCCGTGCAGCTCACCAAGCGCTGGTGACCGTCTGCGGCGCGGCGCCTGACGCCGCGCCGCGCTCTTCCTTCTCCGAGGTATGCCCATGCGCCAGCTTCTGGCGGTCGCGGCCCTTTGCTGCGCCCTTGCCGGCTCGCCCAGCCGAGCCGAGCCCTTCACCGTCGAGGACCTCCTCGACGCCGAGACCCTGGTCACCACATTGGCCTCGCCCGATGGGCGCTGGGTCGTCCTTCAGACCTATGCGGGTCAAGCCCATGCACCGCGCTTCGACTATGACGCCGCCTACTATCTGGCCACGAGCCGCCTGCGTGTCGTCGATCTCACCAAGACCGGCTCGGCGACGTTTCTGATCCCACCGGATCGCAACACTGGATTCGTGCCAGGACCGTTCTCACCATCCGGTCAGCGGATGCTGGTTCATCGGGTCCGCGACCATCGCTGGGAGACGGGGGTCATCGACCTCGTCACCCGGAAGGTTCGCTGGTTTGGCCTGGGGGTGGATTTCTCCGTTCAGGGCCGGACAGCCGCCTGGCGGAGCGAAGATGAGATCGTCGCGCTCACCCACCCGCCCGATCGCCCGCACCTGCTGTTGCGGCGCGGCTCCGAGCCCCCGGCCACCCTCGCGGCGCGCTGGCGCGCCACGGCGAGGCAAGGGGGACCGTCCGCCACGATGATCGGGTCGGGGCGATACTTGAGTCGCGGCGGCGCGGCATGGCCAGCCACGCTCGTGCGACTCGATGTCGACACCGGCAAGGTCTCAGCCCTGGCTCAGGGCGACTTTCTGTACCTCGAACTCGCGCCGAACGGCGGCCACGTCGCCGCGGTCAAGGAGGGCGCGGACGTTCAGCCGCGCGCCCAGGATCCGGTCACCGGGGGAACGGCTATGCGCCGGCGCGATCTTGTCATCGTCGACCTGAAGGATGGCCACGTCTCCGCCCCGTGCGCGGACTGCGATCTGTCGCCGTTCCTGCTGTCTTGGGCCCCAGCGGGGGATCAATTGTTGATCCATGCCCGCCGCCCCGGTCAGACGGTCGAGGAAGGCCGCCTGGCGGTGATCACGGTCGAGGCCCGCGCCGATCAGAGCGTCTCGTGGCTGACGGGCTTCCATCCCGCGATCGGCCGCACCAACGAAGGCTTCGAGCTCATCCAGGCCGGTTGGCTGGCCGGCCGGCCGATCGCCTGGGGCGATGCGAAGGCGTCTTCGTCGGCCCCAGAGCATGCTTGGTGGCGCCTGGACGCTCCTGGCCTGGCCACGCCCCTCCCACCTGGCGCGGCCAAGGCGGGTCGGCTCTATCAGACACCCGACGGCGGCGTGCTGGCGATCGACGGCGATCGATTGTCCGCCGTTGATCCACGAAGCGGGCGGGCGCGTCCGATCCTTGAGGGCTTTGTCCCAGTCAAGGCGCCGTCCAGTCAGATTTCGGGCCTGGACTTCGCGCGGGTCAGTCAAGAGCCGGTTCTTGTCGGCGCCGCCAAGGGACGGATCGTGCGCGTCGCGGCCAGCACGGTCGATGATCTCGGCCCGGCCCCGTCGGGCCTGAACCTGATCACCCCACGCGGCGCGGCCGTCACCGCCGCGCGCGACGATCACGGCGTCCAGACCATCGCCGTGGTCGATCAGGGCCGGCGTCAGACGGCGGTCGTGCTCAATCCGCAGTTCGCCACGCGCGATCTCAACGTCATTCGATCTGTCCGGCATCGCGCGCCCGACGGCGGCGAGGTCACCAGTTGGTTGATGTTGCCGCCCGGCTGGAAACAGGGCGATCGCCCGCCGATCGTGGTCGTGCCCTATCCGAGTCGAAATCATTACTCGCCCGCGAAGCCGCCCTCGGACCTGCTTCCGGGACTGGCCGTGACCAACATCTCGGCTCAACTGATCGCGGCGCATGGTTATGCGGTGCTTTATCCCAGCCTGGTGCGCAGCCCCACCGACGATCCTGGGGAAGGCATGGCCGCCGCCATTCTGACGGCCGTCGATGCGGTCGGCGCGGCGGGACTGGCCGACGCCGATCGCGTGGCGCTTTGGGGCCACAGCTTCGGTGGCTACATCGTGCTTTCGGCCGCGACGCAGTCACCGCGTTTCAAGGCGATCATCGCCTCGGCCGGGATTGCCGACCAGTTCAGCGCCTGGGGGCAGGTTCGCGGCAACGCCGCGCGCACCCGGCCAGAGGAAGGGTTCGTCTTCAACGCCGGCACGGGCTACCTGGAGACGGGTCAGATGCGTGTGGGAGCGCCGCCCTGGGCCGCGCCACACCGCTATGTTCGCGCCAGCCCCTATCTCAACGCGGAACGGATTACCGCGCCCGTGTTGCTGATCTACGGCGATCTCGACGGCTACGGCGCCGACCAGGGCGAGGAGATGTTCTCCGCCCTCTATCGCCTGGGCAAGGACGCCAAGCTCCTCACCTTCTGGGGCGAAGGCCATGTCGTCCTGGGTCCTGGAAATGTCCGACGACTGTACGCCGAGAGCTTCGCCTTCCTCGACCAGGCGCTAGGCGTAGCCCAGGCGAAGGAGCCGTGACGACCAGGCCCGGACCCACAGCTCGAGCACGACCATCGCGATGATGTCGCGGTAGGGATCGCTCCAGATCAAGTGCTCGGGCGTCAGCATCGTCACGACCACGTCGTGCTGAAGACATCCAGAGCGCATCAGGAGCCCGTCCAGCAGGAGATCGCGCAGCTGGGGCAGATCTCGAGCCAGGGCCAGCCCGTAGTGCCGGCTCAGATCCCCTTTGGATCGCCGGTCACGCACCGCGGCCGGGA
Organism: Caulobacter sp. GW821-FHT10C03; assembly: GCF_059415485.1. NCBI lineage: Bacteria > Pseudomonadati > Pseudomonadota > Alphaproteobacteria > Caulobacterales > Caulobacteraceae > Caulobacter > Caulobacter sp. GW821-FHT10C03. Next base: position 19,292 of record NZ_JBWKNI010000022.1, read on the forward strand.
GGCGCACGGCGAAGGCGGCGCGTGCAAGGGCCCGGTCGTCGCCGCCCGCGGTCAGGGCGAGCGACGACAGGCTCAGGGTCGCCTCCATGACGGGTTGGGCCAGCAACGGATTGACGACGTCCGCGACGCTGGTTCGCGCCGACCGCCCCGTGACCAGGAGGACACGGGCCAGGCCTTCGACCTGCGCGCGCTTGGTCGGCGTCAAGCCGCCGAGCGCTTCGCGCCACAAAGGCGGCGGCCGGCGCTCGGCCGCGCGGATCGCCTGAAGGGTCAAGTGCCGCGCTGGCCCGGCGCGGTGGCCGCCGAGCCCGCACGCCCCGGCCAGACCGAGACGACCTACGCGCCAGACGGAGGTCTGCGCGTATCGGGCGATCTTCATCAGATCCTGGGTTCGCCATCGCCAGGGCGGCGTGTGACGAAAATAGTCGCCGCCCAGCCAGCGACTTCCGCCCTGCATGAAGACGACGTCGCCGCCGAGGCCCGTGACGATCTGTTGGGCGCCGAGCTCGCGGCAGCGCGCGGCCAGATCCTGATCGTAGGCTGCATCGACCAACCGAAAACTGGGACGCGCGCTTGGACTGGCCTGGTCCAGGCCGTCAAGGTCCACGCCGGCGTCGGCCTTGATCGCCTCGGTCAGCTCAAATCCGTTAAGCGCCGCCGTCGCTCGGGCATAGGCGCGTTCGTCTCCGTGCGGATCGACCACATAATAGTTCAGCCAGGCGCGCACGTCCGCACCGGCCTGGCAAAGCGCCGAGGCGACGATGGAGGAGTCCAGGCCACCGGAGACTTCGGCGAGCGCCGGCAGGCCGCGGGTCAGCTGCGCGACGGTCTCGTCGATCACCCCCACGAGCCGGGCTTGTCGCTCGCCGCCGCCATCCAGGGCCCGGCGGGCGAACCGGTCCGGTCGCCAGACCAAGGTCTCGCCGCCGTCGGGCTGGATCGCGCGCAGGCCGCCCGGCGTGATCGCCGTCACGCCGATGAGCGGGGTCGCTCCGGCCAAGTGCATACGGTCGTAGAGCGCCGCTGCGACCATGTCCCAGTCGATCGCCAGATTCCTCGGCGCGGCCTGATCGAGGCCCGCATGCAGATCCGAAGCCACGATGGTCACGCCATCCCGCTGCCAGATCAAAGCGTCGAGCCCACCGGACGGATCGCGATAGACCGCCTGCGCCGGGCCATCGGCGGCGCGGAAGATCGCTACATAGCGTCCCCAGCCCGCCTTGGTGAGTCGGTCCGAGCCGGTCAGCGGCTCGGGCCCGGCATGTTCTGGATCATCGCCCCAATAATCCCCGACGAGAACAACGCGGCCGTCGTGCAGCAAGCGCGTCGTCGGCGGGCGATCCCTTGGGATGAAGAGCCGCAATCCCGGGGCGCTCACGCCTGAACGCCAGGTCGACCCCAGGGCGACGGCGATCGCGTCAGCCTGCGCGCCGGCCGCGGCGTCCGCTCCCATCCAGGTCAGCAGGATGTAGTCTCGCATGTCAGACGGCCAGGATCGGGGTGTAGGCGATCAGTCGTTCGGCGCGATCATCGAGCACCGTGTCGCCAACCTGCAGCCAGCAATGGGCCTCGAAGGACCAGGTCTTGACGCCAAACACCCACGTCGCGTCCAGGCCGGCTTGGCGCAAAAAGGCGAGCAACATGAAGGAGCGATAGAGGCAGACGCCAGGAAACGGCGCCAATGGCAGCAACGCGCGATACAGCGCCACCCGCTCAGCGAGTTCGGCGGTGACGTCCTGAACCGCGGCCGGCGGGCGGCGCGCCGCCGCATAGAGGATCAAGCTGGCGAACGGACGGCGATAGTAGCGACGCAGCATCACGCCGTAGGCGGACAAGGCCTCGATGACATCCCTCATGTGAAACTTGGACGGATGGACTGTCGCCAGATCGAGATGGGCGCGAGCCGGCAGTGCGCGTCGCGACGGATCGCGCTCCCCGATCAAGGCAAGGTCCGCCAGGTCCGCCGCCAGTTCGGGGTCGAGCACTTCAAAATCCGCCCCCACCGCGCGGAACGCGTCGGCGCCACCGGGCAAGCAGAAATACTCGCCCTTTCGAGTGTCGAGCAGAACCATATCCTCGCCCAGGCGCGCGCCATGGACCCAGCCAGCCAAGTGCATCTCGCGTCCCGAAAGTACGAGTTCACGGAAATACGGCGGCGGCCCAAAGGCGCGCCGCCGCAGCAGGTCAGCCAGCGAACTCGCGAGGCTGCATGTTCAGCTCGATGCTGAAGTCGAACCCGCCCCGGGTCAGGCGCTTGGCCGAGCCCACGCGGACGATGGTGGTCTTTTCCTTGGATCGCATGACGCGCTCCTTTTCGAGGCGTCCAAACCGGACGCCGTTGATGTCAGACGCGGGCGCGGACAGGGTTGGTCGGCGCCCGCTGCGATCAGCCGGCGACCTGCTTGGGCTCCAGGTTGATCTCCAGGCTGACGGTCCCGTCGCCCTTGGTCAGGCGCTTGGCGTCGCCGACGCGGACGAGGCGGACCTTACGGGTCTTGGTCATGACACGCTCCATTTTGAGTGTTGCCGCACAATCGCGACGACCCATGAGGCGCACCCACCACCCTGCATTGATAGTATATTGGGCCTATAACCGGGATATATTCGCACGCGCGCGCAAAGCCCTGATCACGTCGCCCGCGCGATGCCTGCGAACCTCATGCAAGGCGTCGATCGCCCCCTGCATTGCGCCGCCTCCGCCACGGCTAGCGGCGATCAGGCCAACCAGTTCTTCGCGCACCGGGAAGATCTGCGGCTCGACGACGACGGCGGGAGCCAGGCGATCGGCGGTTTGACGATAGGCTTCCAGAAGCGCGCGATTTCCCGCTTGAGCGATGATCCGGTCGAAGTGCTGGCCGAGTTGCTCGCCAAGGCCGATCGTGTCGCCGCCTGACGCCGCATCCTCCTGAAGGCTGGGACGCGACGCGCTCGCCAGAGCGTCGAAAAGGTAAAGCCGGCGCATGCTGTAGAGCTCGACCAGATCAGCGACGTCGAGGCGGCGGGCGAAATAGCCGCGCCCTCTTTGGTCTTCGATCAGGCCTTCTCCCGCCAACCGGGAGAGGGCTTCGCGAACCGGCGTCGCGCTCAGGCCAAGATCGTCGGCCAGTTCCGTGATCGTCAGAGGCTCTCCGAGCAGCAGGTCGCCGGCGCGAATGCGGTTGCGCAGGGCTCCGAGGGCGGCGGTGAACGGATCCTTGGCTTTGCCGGGCGACGAAAATCTCACGCGTGTCTCCAGACGACGAAAGCGCACGCCAGTTCATCGCTTCACTACGCCACGATTACACAAATAGTCGCACAAACGTCATCGTTCAACCGCAAGATATAGAATCTATATTGATCTAGCGCGCAGAATATTTGCGCCTATACGCAAAATCATTGCGCGCGATGATTTGCACTTTACTTGTCTTTGACATAGTGAGCGGAACTGCTCGCGGCGTGCGCGCCGCGATGCTGGCTGAGGCTTAGGCCGCGACCGGACATTGACGGCCATCGCCAATCGCCGGAGCTTTGCTACACCTTCAGGTAGATTGCCTAGGCGTGGGTTGTAATGACGGATGAGGACCCGGACAGCAGAAAACGCGCTCGCCTTCTGTCTCGCGCGCTGAAGGCGGTTCGCGGTGTTCGCAGCAGCGCCAAGTCGCGAGATCTGGCGGCGGCGCTCGGCCTTTCGCTACGAGGCTACCAGCACTTCGAAGCCGGCGGCGGCCAACTCAATATCGACCACGTCCTCAAGTTCGGCGCGGCGCTGGACTGCGACCCCATCGGCGTGCTGACCGCAGTCCAGATCGGCCGACCGGAGTTCGCCGCCTATGTCGCCCAGAATAAGGCGATGATCGCCCTGATGATCACGCTGCAGGAGTTTGTCGAAGACGCCGGGGAGGACATCGCTCGGCTCGAGACCACGACTTTCGTGTCGGCGTACCGGACAATGTTCAAGGACCTCTCGCGCCAGGCCAAGGCCGCGCGGGACCAGAACGACGACTGGATCGCGCAGAACGCCGGGCGGCTGGGCCTGCCCGGCAAGCCGCCCGAGGATGACGACTCATAGACCCAGGCTTCGGTCGCGACCGCGATCGAAGCTCACGCCGCCCCCATCCAGGACGCGACCGACGACGGCGCGCCCCAGGTGCGACTCGAGACTCGGACGCCAAGGCGTCAGGCGAAAGCCCAGGCCATCCTCGATCATGGCGAAGCGACCAGAGGCCAGATCGAGCCGCCGGCGATAGACGCCGTCGAAGGTCTCGCCCGCCGCGGCCTCCGGCCGAGCCGTCAAGCCTGTCTCGTTGGTGATCCGAGCGCGAACGGCGGCCAATTCGCGCTCCTGGAGGGTCGTCAGGAGGCGTCCGGCGAGCATTAAGCGGCCGTCGCGTCGCTCCGCCAGGCCGCGCGCGACCAGAACCTCGATCCGCGCTTCGGCCGCCCTGGCGACCTCGGCGCCAAACCCAGCGTCGCTCCCGCGCTCTTGGCGCAGGATCTGGCGATCGAGCCAGGTCGCGCCTTCGGCCTGGATCTGAGCTTCGAGCGGCAGGTCGCTGCGGGTCGCCAGGGACCGCGACCGGGTCGACGGCGGCGATCTCAGCTCGACGATCGCGCCTGGCCGGGCGTCACCGGTGTCGTCCAGGTCGGCGAAGCCAAGATGATGCTGCCGTCCATCCAAGCCGTCGATGATCGCATAGGCCGAGCCCGTCAATTCGTCGCTCAAGCCCCGCTCGACCAGGCGTCCGGTCACCGACGGGGCCGCTTGGTCGGCGTGGATCAGGAATCGGCCAGGCTCCACGGCTCGCCCCCTGTCGGCCATCGCGCGATGGAGCGTCTTGATGATGTCGCCCCGGATGGACAGATCGCGCAGACGCGCTTCGAGGTCGGGCGCCAGCCGCCAACGCGCCGGCCCGATCGGCTCGGCCAAGCCGAGTTTCTGCAGATGCGCCGCCCGTCCCAGGGCGCGCCGGTTCCTGTCCGGGTCCTCGGCGCCTGGCCGCAGATCCAGCACGCCATCGAGTTTGTCGACCGCCCTGGCCAGGCCGTGATCCAGGCTGGTCCAACGATCAGCGGTAATCTCCTTGTCGAGGGCCTTGGCGACTTCCTGCGCCGTTCGGGGGCCCAGCTCCAGGGCGACGAGGTCTTGGGCGCGCTCACGCAGCCCCTGGGCGAGATAGTCCCCGGCGATCACCAGATCGCGTCCCTCGACCCGGCCGCGAACCAGTACGTGCAGATGCGGGTTGTCGGTGTTCCAGTGGTCGATCGCCACCCAGTCCAGCCGCGCGCCGAGATCTTGCTCGGCCCGCCGCATAAGGTCTCGGGTGAAGCCGCGCAGATCTGACATCAGAGGGGCGTCCTCCGGAGAGATGATGAGGCGGAAGTGGTGGCGGTCGTCCTCGCAACGCGCGGCGAAGGCGGACACGTCCGCATGCTCCCCCATAGCGTCGAACATCGCCGGCCTGGCGCCGTCTCGTGTGACGCCCTCGCGTTCGAGATAGGCGATGTGCCGCGCCAGCGGCGCGGCGCGAAAGCGCCTTCCTCGGTGGCGCACCACCCTGGCCTTGATGATCACCCGCCGGCGACCCGCCGTTCGCCCGACGCCGCGCCCCCCGCCACGCGCCGGACCGCCGCGAGCGGCTGAACGGCCGCGTCGGACGCCCATGCCTGGATCGCTCGCCAGGGCGACGGCCCGCTTGACCTGGCCCAGGAAGGAGCCCGCAGCGGGACCGCCCCGCTCGGCCCGACCGCGTCCCGGCCTGAGAAGAAACTCGTCATCGAACTCGTTCATGGGACGAGCGCCGGCGCTCGCCGCCCTGAAAAGACTGGAAAATTCGCGTGTTGCGCCAGCCGGGACCGGCGAGCGACGGCGCTGCAAACCCAACCCCCGCAACGCCTCGCGGTCACACCGACGGCGGTGCTTTTATCTGGCCGTCGTCTTTGCCTTCTCCACACCGCGCCACAGCTCTCCCGACCGCCACCGTCGCTCATCGCGCCTCTCCGCTGAACAATCCCGTGGGCGGCGACCGCCATCGCACCGACCAGACCGGCGGGAAGAGGCCTGCGGTTCGCCAGTCAGCGGGGTCCGCCGCGCCCTGGACCCGATCGCGCAGCTTGGCGACATAGCGCTCCGTCTCGGCGGGCAGAGGACGGCCGGCCAAGCTCTGTTCATAGCGACCGGGTCCTGCATTGTAGGCGGCCAGGAAACCCTCGCGCCCGTAGCGGTCGAGCAGGCGTCGCAGATAGGCGGCGCCGGCCAGGATGTTGTCGTGGCGATCAAACGGGTCGCCTCCGAGGCCAAGTTCCGACCTGAGCTCCGACCAGGTCGCCGGCATCAATTGCATCAAACCCATCGCCCCGGCCGACGAGACGGCGCGGGGGTCACCGCCGCTTTCGGCCTGGATCACCGCCGCGATGAGGCCGGGGTCCAGTTCGAAGCGCTGAGCGGCGCGAAGCACGGCCGCCTCGTGGGACGCCGCCTGGACTGGCCCCATCGCCACGGCCGCCGCGAGCGCAACCGCAACCAACCGCCGCCTCACGGCTCACCGGCCTTGGCCGCACGCGACCTTGTCCAGATCGGGCGAGCCACGCCGCGCACCGAAGACAGCGGTGTGGGGCCAAGGTAGCGGCCGTCGAAGCTGCCGCGCGCCGGGGACAGGACGAAGATCTCATCGGAGGCCAGACGCCGGCACCCGCGCCATCGCGGCAAGGGCCGCCCCGCGCCGTCATGTCGTCTCGCCGCGACCGGTGCGGCGCCCTCGACCATCACCACGTCCCCCATCCGGCAGACGGATCGCCCAGGCAAGGCGACAACGGGCTTGACCAGGGGCACGCCCCGGGGGAGCCAGCCGCCGCGCGCCAGCCAGTCGGCGGCTTGCGGCGGCGGGTCGAAGGCGACGAAGTCTCCGACGCCGGGCGCCTTCTGGGTGAGGCGATAGAGGCCGACCGGCACGCTTTCGGTGGCGTTCCACAGCAGGCGGGGCGCAGAGGGGCGCCAGGCCAGGAGCAGGCAGGCCGCGCCGCCAAGGACGATGGCCGCCCGCCTCATCGTCCGGCCTTCCGCCGCAGAAGCCAGGCGCGATGACGTGCTCGATCATAGGCGCTTGGCGCCAGCCCCGCCTGCAGCCGGTTTTGAACGTGGCTCCAGTAGCTCGGCGCGATCCGCTCGGGCGCGTATCCGGCGGCTTCGACCGCGTCGATGACGGCGAGTCCTCGCTGGACGAGGGACCAGCCCCTAAACGCCGCCAAGACCTCGGCGCCGGGCCGGACGCCTGGACGGGTTGTGAAGGCCTGGCCCGGCGCGACGGCGCGCAGGATGTCGAGCTCGGACCGGGTGGTGCCGTAGTCGCCGCCCGTCCACCGGATGAAGGCGAAGATCGCGCCCGGCTCCAGTCGCACAGTCCGTCGGCGTCGGTCGTGGCGGACCTCGCTGCGCACCGCGCCGAAGCGAAGCCAGCGCTCGATCCGCGCCGGCCACCAGATCAGCTCGACCTCGGTCATGGGGAGCGATGCGTTCATGCTTCCGTCTCCGGGAATTCGCGATCGAAGAGATCGCGCACCATCTCCGCGACGGTCTGGCCGCGACCGAAGGCGGCGATCTTGATGCGCGCCCGGCAAGCGGGGGTGACGTCGATTGTCAGTCGCGCCGTGTAGGCCGAGGCGCGCAGAGGCTCGTCGGCGGCCTTGATCCAGGCCTCGGCGGCGGGCGGGCGGGCGGCGAAGGATCGATCCGTCATGGCGCGATGCTTTCGATCTCAGCGGCGACCGCCCGGACGTCCCGCGCGGCCAGGCCGTCGGGATCGAGCTCGGTGACGACCCGTCCTGTTTGCATGGCCTGGGCGAAGGCGACCCTTTGGCCCACGACATGCTCCAGGGCGAACGGCTCCTCGCGCGCCAGGGCCGTGGTGGTTTCCCGGGCGATCACCGTGCGCGCGAGGCGGCGGTTGATCAGGAAGCGGGCCCGCAACTGCGGTCGGTAGATCCTGGCCTCGGCGATCAGCCGCAGCATTTCAGCCGAGGCCCAGCCGTCCAGGGGCGAGGGCTGGACCGGCACCAGGACAAGGTCCGCCGCCAGAAGGGCCGATCGCATCAGGGCCGCCACCCGTGGCGGGCCGTCGATGATCAGATGATCGGTCTGACTGGCGAGACCTGGCGCCTCCTGGTGGAGGGTCTCCCGGGGCAGGCCAATAACGCCAAAGGCGCGCGGCAGGCCGGCATGATGTCGCGCCTGCGCCCAGTCCAAGGCCGAGGCCTGGGGATCGGCGTCGATCAGGGTCACGCGCCGTCCTTGGCCGGCCCAGTAGCCGGCCAGACTGATCGCCAGCGTGGTCTTGCCAACGCCGCCTTTCTGATTGAGGAGCGCGATGATCATGACCGGCCGCCTCGGCCGCCGCGCGCATCACCCCCGGCCGACAAAGAGTTAGAGTCTGGGTTAGATTCCAAGTTACGCGGCGCGGGAGGCCCTATGATGTAAGGGTTTGAGCGCAAGTCGCGCGCCTGATGTCCCGAGCCCTCTGCGCCCGATCTCACGATAGCCGCTGCGCCCGATCTCACGACCCCGTCCACAGGCTCGCCCAGAGCGATCTCCACGACAGCGGGCACGATGCGCAAGCGCTCGGGTCCGTGCGTGCGATCCAGCGACAGGTGGTACCCGGGCAAGGGCTGGCGGGCTACGATCCGGCGGATGTCCAGGGCGAAATCCGACGGGCGGGCCAGGCTGCCCGACTTGTGGTGCAGGTGAGAGAGCTCGAAGACCCAGCCCCGCACCTGGCGGCCGGCGTGCTTGCGCGCCACGCGGTAGAGCCAGCGCTCTATCCCGCCCGTCAGGCGGAAGTAGGCCGGATCGATGGTCAGCACCAACGACCGATCGACCACGCCGCGATAGAACCAGTCGGGCAGGACAATCTCCACCCCCTCGACGCGTCCGTCGCGGGTCGAGCGCTCCTCCCATTCGTTGATCCAGGAGAACTGCTGGCGTCGCCAGTGCTCACCCTGGCGGATCGTGGTGGCCACGACCGTCGACTGCAGCCGGCGCAGGGCCGCCTTGAACAGCCGGTACTCGGTGGCGCCGGTCGCACGTCCGACGCCCGTCAACAGCTGATAGGGGGTGAACTGCATCCGCCGCGAGGTCCGCAGGCCATGGTTCTCGGCATCGACGATCTGCGAGGCCGCCCATATCAGCACATCGGCGTCCCAGATCGTGGCCATCCCGTGCTCGGGCAGGCCGTGCACCTGAACCTCGACCTCTCCGGCCCGGTAGAGGATCGGGCGCACTCGTCGAGACTTCGACAGCGAAAAGAACGGACGCTCCATCAGGTCGCGTTGATCGCGCGGACTGGCGTCGCCCGTCACGACAATGAAGGGATCGAGCCGCTCACGCGGACGGATCGGAAAGTTCGGCTGCCGGCCCATGCTCAGAGCGCGCTCGTCGTCGAGACCGGGGCGTGACGCTTGGCCGGAAGGACATCACCCACGCCAGGATCGGTGGTCGAGGTCTTGGCGCCGCGGTCGGCCCAGGCCTGAAGGTCATCGATGGCGTAGACGACGCGACCACCGAGTTTTCGATAGGCCGGCCCCGTCCCGTAGGTGCGGTGTTTTTCGAGGGTGCGATGCGACAGACCAAGATAGGCGGCCGCCTGCTGCGTGCGAACGAAGCGCGGCGCGCCGGCGGCGGGCGTGGCGGACATGAGCGGACTCCCTGGTTTCGCGGCGAAGGCCCGGATGACCCCGCGCGGACTGGGGCAAAGCTGGCGGGTCCGTGCGGTGCGGAGGGAGTGCGAAGACGGGGATGCGATTTTCGCACCCCCTGGTCAGAGGAGCAGGGAGCGGTAGCCGCCGCCGACCAGGGCCGCGCCGTCGCGGGCCAGCCGCATCGTCGCGTCGCGCAGCGACGATGACTTCCACGGCGCCGCCGCGACGCGGGCGTCGCCATAGAGCGCGATGGCGATGTCGCGATAGGCGGCTCCGCCACGTCGGCCATCGACCGCGCGGAGCATCGCCTTCAGGCGACGGCGTCGCGGTCGGGTGAGCGGATCAGGTCGAGGCGAACCGCCTTCGAGCCGTCGCCAAAACCCCGCCAGCGCCTCCAGGCGGTTGGGCAGGGTGGCGTCCAGCGGCAACACCGCCGCCAGGGGCGACTGCGGCTCGTCGGGGCCCAAGAGCAACAACCGGCTTCGGCCCGGACCAGCTCCCGTCGACCACCAATGCTCGCCGGACGCCGATGCGTCGGGAGGCCGCAAGGCCAGGCCGACGTTCGTGGGCCAAGCCGTCAGCAGGATCAGGCCGGCGTCCGCCTCGGCGCGCCAACGCACGTCCGCGCGAGGGGCTTCAAGCGAAGGATCGACGGGGAAATCGCAACCCCCAGCGCGCTGTCCAGTCCGTCCCGCCGGGGGAATCCGGCGCGGCCTGGAAGTCCTTCTGGTAGTCGGGATTGCGACGAAGATATTCCCAGGCCAGATCGGCGGCTGAAAGTTCGTCCAGATAGTCGTAGGCTTCTACGGACCGCCACCGAGACGCGTCTGGCGACATAAGCAACTCCGGCAAGGCTCACTCAGAGATTGAGCGTCGCAGGTTGTTCCGTACCCAGAAGGGCGGGGTAGACCGAACCGTGCGGACAGGCGATGCCGCGCCGGCATCACCTCGGCGGGCCGCCCCCCAGCAGATCGCGATAGCCCGTCTGGGCCATCCAGCGCGCGCGCCTCAGATGCTCGTCGTGAATCCGGCGCGCCCGGGCGGGATCGGCGACGACGTCGAGTCCCAAAATCACGGACGCCGCCTCACGCCAGTCGGCGCGGGCGGCGGCGGCGTCCAACAGGCGCAAATAGGCCTGAAGGTGGGCGCGGTCGTAGTCGGTGACCTGCGGGTCGCAGATCGGCGTATCTCGAAGATCACCGTGGTCCATCGGGCCTCGCACTCCCGGCCGGGGCGTCACCCTACTGGAAAACGCCTGGGAGGGGATGGCTCCCGCATGTCATCGGGCGATGCGTCTGCGGCATCGCCCTGATGGTTTAGCCTGGCGCGCGGGGGCGGGGCTCCTCGCGCGGCTTGTCGTCCGGCTTGCGGATCCAGCTGAGCGCATAGGGTTCCTCGCCGGCCATGAGCCGAGCGTCGAGCGGCTCGGACCAGGTGGGATCGTCGAGCTTGAGATTGAGGATCGCCCCGCTGGCCGCGTCGTTTGGGCGCCACGCCGCGCCGCATTCGACGTCCCCGACATAGGCGCGAAACTCCGGCGCACGCGCCGAGAGCTTATCCACCGGAGTGAGGCGGACAGTGGCGTCCAGCTGCAGGGTCGTGAGGCGGCCGACGAAGCCTTCGCCGTCGCGCCGGAAATAGCCGATCGTGGTCATGTTGGATCCTTTCGCAGGAGGTCGCGGCGACGGATCCGGCATGGGTGGGGGACGGGCCGGATCGCGTCGCCGCTCGCCCGATGAGGCGATCGCGAGGCCCTCGACCGAATGGCGGATCGGCCCGCGCCATGACGATGAGCGCCCTGATCGCGCTCTCGCAAGAGGCGTCGGACGCCGATCGCGCAAAGACAGGCGCTGGCGTATCCTGGCGTAGGACCCGCCATGGGCTCGCAGCGGACAACACGCTAGGCAGGCGGTTCGCCACCGGGCGGCTCCACACGCCGGATTGCCCGCCAGTAGGGCCAGGGTACGCCGCTGACCTGTTCGACCTCGAACCAGGCTTCTTCTCCATCGAAGTCGGGTACGCGCTCGCGGTCGATGAAGCTGTTGCGACGGCGCTCGGCCCGCCGCGTGCCGCCCTCGAAGGTGAACATGAGGGTCTTGCCATGCCCCTCGCCCCCAAACTGGCGCACGCGGGTGAGCTTGACGACCATCCTGTGGATGACTCGGTCCGGTCTTGAGGCGTGCGTCGTCGCGCGCTTTTTGACGCGTGGGGGCGGCATGGCGATCTCCTTGTTCGCTAAATGTTCTCATCCCGTCTCGCGGCGGAGTCAACGGGATCGTCCTCGGATCGAGACTTGTTCGACGACCAAGGCTCGCATCGCTTCGAAGGTATTCGGCGAATTGGCGCTGACTCTCAGCGCGTGTTGGCGCCGAACACTTCCTCGATCATCGCCCTCATGAAGGTCGCGCCCGTCTGCGCCAGCGCGATCGGCGCCGGCGGATCACCGATGTCGTAGGCGAAGGCGTCTGGCACGGGCAGAGGCTTTCGGCCGCCGATCGGACGAAGGCGGATCGACTCTGGGAAGAAGGCCAGAACGGGCGGCGGATCAGCGGTCTTGGGGATCAGGGCGAGGTCGGGCAGCAGCGCGCCTGGGCGAGTTCCGAGGATTTCCACATCGTAGCCGCCGAGCGCTCCCAGTGCGATGGCGGCCTCGGACTTCTCGACGACTTCCAGCAATGTGTGGCTGTCGGCGTTGCGCGCCATGTGCAGGTAGTTGAGCGCGGGGTCCGCCTGAGCCCGCGACTTCCACGGGCGGTAGACGCCCCGAGCCTGACGCCCGCCCGCCGCATCACATAACTCCAGCGCCTGATACCAATAGACCAGGAAGTCACTCCAGTGGCGTTCTGCGTCCTCGAAGGTTTCCGAGGCTTCCAGGCCGGCGAGCGCGGTCTCGACCCGCTTGGCCTTGATGACGATCGCCCGGCTCATCGCCCCTCCTACCCGCCGCGCCGCCCGCTGAGCCTATGCCTGCCTAAACAGAAGAGACGACGCAGATCGACACCTGGATCGACAACACTACTTATCTTTATTTCGAAAATCTTGACACGCGCAGCAATATACTGTAGAGTCCCGTTTCAAGTCGCGGCTCGCCGGACTTGTTCCCCGAAAACCTATCTCTCGGCGTCGAACCCCGACGCGTCACCGAGGAGAAATCTCTATGTATAAGGACCTCTACACCTATGACCCTCCCTACCAACCTGCCTGACGTCATCAACGCCATCGCCTTCTTGGCCTTCGTTCTCGGCGTCGTGTTCTTCGTGCTCCCTGCCATCGCCAAGCCGCTCAGCAAGGCGCAGAAGGCGGCCCTATCCTTCACGTTTGCCAGCGGAGCGGCCTTCACCCTTTCGGTGGACGCACCGAACATGGCGATGACGCCGCAGAGCGCGCCGCCGCCGATCACCGCGCCGGCCACGTCTCAGACGTCACTGTCATCGCCGTCATCTCCTCCTCCCGCGATCTAGTCGGCGACACTCGGCCTTGACCGACGCGCCTGGCGTTCGCCCGTGCGGTCTTCCGCTCGGGGCGCCTTCGCGCGTCGGTCGCGTCCAAGGCTAATCCTCGGCAAGCTCGATCTCATCCTCGCCGTGATCATCCGGCTCGGTCGGCGGCGAAAGAAATTCAAGCAGGCCTCGCAGCTTGGCCAGAAGCTCCTCGTAGGTGACGATGATCACGTCGTTGAGGCCGTTGCGGAAAAGCTCCAGCGACTTCAGCTGAGCCGGGTCTGCTGGAAGCGCGCCGGCGATGACCAGGCACTTCACGGCATAGACCTGACGGTCGGTCTGACGCGAGGTGAACTGCAAAAGCGGCAAGCTCAGCGCCAGTTGGTAGCGTTGATCGAGAACTTGCGTCACCGCGCCCGCCAACTCAGGCGATGGCGGAAACACCCCGCCGCGATACTCGGCGCCAAGGAGCCGCGTCCCGGGCTTCTTGATCTCGACCAGGGCGATGTTCTCGGTCAGCCCATTGCGCGCCATGAAGTCGGCGATCTTCTCGCCGCCGCCGGAAAAGGTTCGCCCGCCCACGGAAACCCGCTCGCCAATCACGGCGATCGGCAGGCTGAACGCTAGGTTCAACACGAAGGGGTGCTCAAGGAAAAAGGCCTGCCAATCGGCCTCGCTGAGCGGCTTGGCGATCATCGTCGTCATGCGCGCGATCAGCGTTTCCAGCGTGACCACCTCCAGCTCGCGCCGCAGCTCCATCAGGGCGGCCGGTTCGTGTTCCGCCAGATCCTGCTTGGCCGCCGAGACCAACTTGATCGCCGCCATCTTGTCGGCTGGCGACAGGCGATCGGCCGCGACCGAACCCCCGACCGTCTTGAAGATGGTGTCCTTCCGGTAGGGCCGCTGCGCCTCGGGGAAGCGTTGGGGCAGGATGGCGGTCAGCAGGCTATTGTGCGCCAGAACCACCTTATCGGTGCTCGCCGACGCCAAGGCCTGGCTGTGGATCCGCCCCAGCCCCAGGCGCACGGCCTCGAAGTCTCCATAGGTCAGGACGTAATCCTTTCCCGAAAGTCCCGACCCTCGGGTGCGGCTGACCACGAGCGTGTCGACCTCGGGTATCTTCTCGACGGCCGCGATGATGTAGCGGATGTCCTTGAGCAGCCCCAGGCCATACTCTGGATCACGAATGAAGCCGGCGGGAAGTCCGGCGAGCGCCGGCTCCGGTCCGTCCTGCTCGAAGACCTCGGCCAGCCCGAACCCTTCCAAGGTGATGGCGCGTATCCGGCTGTACTTGGGCCCCAGAAAGTTCCCGCGCCCCGGCAGCGTCCCGTGCGGCCTGACCGTAAATTTGTCGGCGGCGACCTCGACCTCGATCAGGCTGATCAGGGCCGTTTCCTTGGTGACTGAGACGCCATAGGCCTGGGCGTCCTCGACGCGCGCGTCCGACAGCCGGTAGGTGGCCGAATAGTCTCCTTCCTCATCGGTGAACGTCAGGAATTCGCCTTTCGGCGCCTGGATATCGGCGAACCGGCTGGGCATCGATCAGGCTCCGGATGTGGACAGGCGCTGAGCCAAGCCGTGTCAGAAAACGCCAGCCTTAAGCTTCTCGACGTGATCGAGCGTCTCATCCACGGCGAGGATCGCGCGAAGCTTGGCCTCTTCGAGGCTGCTGCGCCAGTGCGGGATGGCCGGGTCATAACCGTTAGGCCCGTCACCGATGTAGCGGGCATGGACCTGCCACCGTCCTTTGGACTGCGGCGTGATCGTCAGCCGGACCTGCTGCACCTCGGCCGCCAGCCCGCCACCATCGCGCCATCACCAAGGGTGGGTGGCCCTATACCCCCGCCCCTCCGCCCACGTGGGGCTCGCGCCAATACAAGCTATCTTTCAAATAGTGTTGTAATGATGTCTGGATCAGGAATTTATTACGAGCCGCAATCGAGGCGATCCTGAAACAATTGTTCACCCTATGGGTTTGCCTATCTCATAGGAATTCAGAAAATGGCCCGCGATTGCATCTTGTATGTCGAAGATGATCTGTTGTGTAGCTTAGAAAATTCGGAAGTTATTCGAGAGAGTGGATTCGACGTGGTCGAAGCCTGTAGCGCTGCCGAGGCGGCGGCGGTGATCGATCGGCACGATCCCCTCGCGGCCCTGGTGACGGACATCGATCTCGGCGACGGCGCCGATGGTTTCGAGGTCGCGCGTCATGCCCGTTCCGCCTATCCGGGCCTTCCGATCATCTATGTTTCAGCGGCGGCGGCGGCCCGCATTTCGCTGGAAGGTCTCAAAGGCGCGGACTTCATCGCCAAGCCTTTCCACGCCCAGCAGATCATCGCCGCCCTGCATCGCATCGTTCAGACGGAGACCATCCTGTCCATGCTCGACGCGGCCACTCCGAACGGGGTTTGGGCCAGGGTGACCAACACGCCGCCGAACCCGCCCGCCGACAAGACCCAGGCGATGACGGAGACCCTGCCGTGATCGTTCACGTCACCTTCGCGGAAGGCCAGGTCATGCTCGCGGACTGCCGGCTGCAGCTGGGATGCTATGGCGAGGTCAACGCCTTGGTCCGGGCCGCGTGCGATCAATTCCACGCCAAGAATCCGGACAGATCACTCTTCGACGGTGTGACCGTCACGTTTCAGCGGGCCGTGTGAGATGGCTCTGCGGAAGCTCTATCCACCGGCTGTAATGGAGCGCAGTTATGCCAGGCCCTGGTGAGCAGATGATCATGCGAACTTCGAACGAGTGTCGCGCCATGGCGTGTGAGATGGAGCGCAAGGCCGAAAGCTGTCCCACCTGTGAGTTGCAGACCGAATTCCTCGACCTGGCGAAAACCTGGCGGGGCATCGCCTTGATGGCGGCGTGGCAAGACGCAGCCGAGCGGCATGTCTGGCTGGGCTAGACGAGGTCCCCACGATCAACAGGTCTAACCTTCGCACCCGCCTTTGCGGGCAAGCTCGCGGCTTGGCCCATATGGCGATGCCAACTAGATATCGGAACGAACAGCGCCCGCGCCGCGGCTGAAATGCCTCCCCCGGCGCCTAGGAGGCGTTCGGCGAAACGGCCTCATCGGCCATCGCGCGCACGAGGTCGAGAACCTGCCGGCGGATGCGGGCCCGGCCGATCTTCGGGAACGTCTCGGCCAATTCCATCCCCTCGGGCATGTTCAGAAAGTCCGTGACGATACGATCGGCGGCGGCGCCGACGACGTCGCGCTCGCTCGTCACCGGGTCGGCGAGCCCGTCGAAGAAGAATGAGATGGGCGCCTGCAGCGCCCTGGCGATCTCATAGAGCTTCGATGCGCTCACCCGGTTGGCGCCGCGCTCGTATTTTTGGACTTGCTGGAAGGTCAGTTTGAGCGCGTCGGCCAGGTGCTCTTGGCTGAGGCCCAACATCTTCCGGCGCATGCGCACGCGCGCCCCGACGTGAAGGTCGACCAGGTTCGGTGTTCTAGCTTCGGGGATCGCGGTCACGACATCTCCACGGCCCATCCGCCGGTTGGCGGCGAGCCCTCAAGTTCGGCCATGGGAGAAGCGCTTTCTCATCGCCAAGACAAGCGTGTTCCCCTAACGCGACACGGTTATCGCGACATCGACCATGCAGCGCGCGCCGAACCCCTGGGCACGGCCCAATAGGCCGGCGGCGGGGCCGCCGGCCACAGGGTCAACCTGCCGAAGACAAGGCCTTCAGGTAGTCGACGGCCTTCTGGGCATGGGCGGCGGCGGTGAAGATCGCCCGCATGTCGCCACCCAGCACGCCAAGCCATGCGCCGATATAGGCGGCGTGATCGGGTCGAGGCGCCAGATCAATGCCGAGTTCGGCGCAGAGGAAGGCCGCGCCAAGCTCGGCCACGAGTTCCTCTCGGGCGTAGCCTTCGTCGCCGAAGGTCTTGCGGCCAAGATCGCGGTCGAGCCGCGAAGGGTGTCGCGTCCAGTGCACGGTCTCGTGGCTTCGGGTGGCGTAGTAGTCGTGAGGGGTGGCGAAGGCCCCGAACACCGGCAGGCGGATGCGGTCCGCGACGAGATCGTAGCAGGCCATCTCGCCGCCGTGGACGACCTCAGCCTTGGTGGCGGCCAGGAAGGCGTCGGCCTGGGCGATGCGCTCGCTTTCCGGCAGGGTCGGCGGCGTGGCCTTGAAACGATCCGCAAGCCCGTCGATCTGCTCGACGTTGAAGACCGTATAGGCCTTCAGGAACGGGATCGACCGCTCGACATCCTCGCCCTGGTCGTTGGTCTCCTGGCGCGTGACGCGGTTGGCGTAGACGACCATGGTCCCCTTCTCGCCCTTGCGCACCGCTCCGCCCAGTTCCAAGGCTTGACGGAAGGTCATCCAGATGGGGGCGGCGTAGCCGCGTTCGACGGCCGCGCCCCACAGCACCAGGGTGTTGATGCCTGAGTAGGGCTCGAAGCTGTGGCGTAGGGGCCTCGAGACAGGACCGGCGGCGTGGCCGCTCGTCCAGGGCTTGGTCCAGGGCGTCACGCCCTTGGCGAGGTCGGCGAGAATCTGATCGGTGATGGTCGAATAGAGGTCTTGGCGGGTCGCGCCGTCCTGGCGCGAAGGGGTTTGGGCGCGCGTCATGGCCGCCTCCTTGCGAATGACGGGAAGGGGACGCCCCGCCGCCACAGGCGGCGGGGCGTGGCGAGATCAGTCCTCGGCGTCGGGCTCGGCGCTCGGGCGGGCCTCGCCCTTGCGAACCGGACGGGACCAGACGAGGTCGAAGCCGTCCTCGGACGGGAACAGGCGGGCGCTGATCGGGTCGGGGAAGCTCGGGTCGTCGAGGCTGACCGACAGGAAATCGACACCCTTCTTGGAGGTGTATTTCCAGGCCGCGCCGATATCGGCGCCCTCCGAGTAGATGCGATAGACCGGTTGGTCCTTGGCCGGGTCGCCGTCGATCGCCTTGAAGACGACCTTGGGAACGAAGAGCTTGAGGCTGCGGATGGAGCCGACGAAGCCGTCCGACGTGGCCTTGAACGTGCCGATGCGAGCCATGGGATAGTCCTTTCGCTTCTTCGGGCCGCGACCATCGCGGCCTCGATGGCGCGCCGAAGACCGGGGATGGGCGAGGACGGCAGGCCGCTCCCGGCCGACAGGCAGGGCGGCCCCGCAGCGCAGCGGAGGACCGCCAGGGGCGGGTTTGTTGCCTCGCGAGGAAGGCGCGCCGGAACCCATCGGGTGGAGACGGCGCCGGGGAAGAAACCCTGGCCCCAAGGTTGCCCGACGACCCCGCCTCGGTCCGGTTGCAGCCAGGAGAGGCCGCAGCGGTTGCGATCCGACCGAAGGGAAAGGCCTGTGCCGGGGTTCGCCCTCGGCGCGTTCCAGGCCGCGTCGGATGGCGGCGGCGGCGTCCGCGCCGAAGACGCGCGCGCCCCGAGGTCGTCATCAGGACGGTCGACGGCGACCCGGCCAAGGACCAACCGGTCCATCGCATCTACTCCGAGAACGCCGCTGTCGCGCTCCCTTGAATACGCCCCATGGAGGCCTGTCGCTTTCCTGCCGGTCAGCCTCGACGGCCCGAGCTTTCCCGACCCGATCCGCGCCCGCCTGCTCCCGCCGTGACCGGGATCAGGCGAGGACTGCGTTCCGGCGGTCCGCAAGGGCGAGGCCCGCTCGCGCGTCGAGCCCGACGCCGAGACCTGATCTCCTCGCGCCCCGCCGCCTGTGGCGGCGGGGCATCCCCTTCCCTTCAGTCGCAAGGCGGCGGTTCTGGCGCGCGCCCAAGCCGGACCGCGCAAGGCGGCCCGGCCCCAGGGACGACTACTCGGCCGCGATCAGATGCTCCCCGGTCTTGGTCGGCGCGACACTGGCGTCGTCCGGATCACCGGCCCCGGCGATCAAGACCTCATCGCCCGGCGCCTGCGGCGGGGCCTTGGTCCGCAGCAACACCGGAAGCCAGCGGGCCTTGACCAGATCGGGCTCGGTCGCCGCCACCAGATCGACCTTCTTCAGGCCCGACAGACGCTGGGCGGTGTCGGGCGAGACGGCCTCGCTCGTCGCCGCCAGCACATGTGCCTTGGTGACCCGAGACAGGTAGCGCTCGGCGGTCGGCTGCCAGAAGGCCGTCATGTCGAGGCTCGCCGCCGTGGCCAGGACTTCGGCATGGGCCAGGGCCGCGCCGCGCCCGCCGAAAGCCTTGACCGCATCGACCGTGCGCCCCACGCAGAAGGCCAGCAGGCTGGCGCGACTGTCGGCGTCGAGGCCGACGATGAAGTCCCAGACCGCCGCCGGGTCCTCGGGCACGTGCTTGGCCCACTGGCCAAACCGGGCCTCCAGGGCCTCGTAGGCCGGGTTGGTCTTCACGCCTTCGCCATGCTCGGGCAGGAAGGTTGAGGTCGCCTGGATCGTCAGGCATGAAGCGCGGCCGACGCCGTGGAACGTGCAGAGCGCCAGGACGTGGGTCAGGGCGATCAGGGCAAGGTCCGGATCGTTGGCCAGCGCCAACCGCAGACCCGCCGACCGATGGGCGGTCAGGTCGGCGATGAGCTTGGCCGACAGCGGCGCGCGCGCATCGCCCTCGGGCTCCTCGCTCACCGGTGCGGGCTCGTCGTCGGCATCATCGCCTTCTGCCTCGCCGTCCGCTTCATCGTCATCCTCGTCCGGCGCGCCGGCGACAACCTCGTCCTCGGGCAGGACGAGGCCACGCTCGATGCGCGGCTCGCCGTCATAGCCAAGGATCACCCAGACCCCGGCGCGGGCGAGGTCCTCGGCCGCGTAGGCCTCGGCGGGCTCTTCCAATTGGGCTTCCAGCGCCGAAAGACGCGCCTCGATCTCCGTCGGCAGGTCCTCAACGCCGCCCCATTCCTCGCAGAGGACGTTGTAGGCGTCGCGTTGGGCCTGCTGCTCATCGCTGACCGGCACGGGCTTGGGCCACACCCGGCGCAGCCCGTGGCCGTGCGGATAGTCCAGGCGCCATTGCGCCCACTTCCAGCCCTCGGCCGTCTGGATGTCCTGGGCGATGTCCGAAAGCTTGGCGGCGACCAGCTCGTCGATCAGGGCCACGTCCGACAGGTAGCCACCGCGATCCTCGGTGAAGAGGTCACGGATGACGGCCCCGCCCGCCGCGACATAGGCCTCGACGCCGATGAAGCGCACGCGGCGGTCGTCGGCCTGCACCGTCTTCTCCGTCATGGCCCGACGAATAGCGGACGGGTGGGCTTGGGCGTAGGTCTCGAAGACCTGGAGCTGGCGCGCGTGGTCCTCGGAGACGGCGAAGGCCATCAGCTGATCGAGGGTCAGCTCGCCCTCACGGTGACGCGCGATCAGCGACGGGTCCACCGCCGCCAGTCGCAGGCGCTGGCGCACGACGGCGGCGGTGACGCCATAGCGCGCGGCGATGGCTTCGGCACCCCAGCCCTTGCGCTCGGCCAGATCGCGGAACGCCTCGAACTCGTCGGCGGGCGCCAGCGGCTCGCGGGAAATATTTTCGTCGAGGCTGACCTCCACCGCGTCGTTGGCCTCGTCCACCAGACAGCGCACGAGGGCGTCGCGCGGGATCAGCTTGCGCTTGGCCAGCAGGCGCAGGGCCAGACGCCGACCTTCCCCGGCCGTGACCAGGGCGTAGCCGGTCTCGGAGCCGTCCGCGCGGCGCTCGGGTTTGACGACCGGCGGCTGGATGATCCCCTTGGTGAGGATCGAGGCGGCCCGCGCCTCGATGACTTCCTGGCTATGGCCGCCTTTGCGGACATTGTCGGGCGAGGCCTTGAGCTTGTTGAGGGGATAGACGCGCTCCTCGCCGGACCGGACGGCGCCGGTGTCGGTGAGGACGAAGTACTTGGCGGCGATCACGTCGTCGGCGGCGTCTTGGGCGGTTTGACTGGACACTGACATGACAGGTCTCCCGTTGGGGGTTGGGGGCAGGCGCGGGTTGCGCCTGACCCCTGCCCGTCGGCGAGACCGGGGGGTGCAAACGGAGCGGCGGTTTCGCGGGGACCCGGCTGCAGCCGTCGCCGTCCTCGCGCCTTTCGCCGCCCTCGCGCCCGCGAAGCTGGGCGGAAACCGATGCGAAGTGCGCCAGGGGGCAGCGCCCCCAAGCCCGCGGCCGCGCCCCGCGCGGCCGCCATGCAAAAAAGTGAGTTCGCCGCCCCAGGTCCCAGGAGTTTTCGCGACCTGGCCCGTCAGGGGGTCTACGGGTCGGTTGGGTGAACGCCATCCGAACCAAGTCTGGACACGCTTCGGTTACTCCCGCGCATCCATGCGTAGTAGCCGCTAGAGTAGAGCGCGGTAGCGGAGTGGCGTCGATGAATGACATGACCAACCGGTTCCCGATGGCGGCCCAAGCCATCCTCACGCCCGAAATCCTATCGACTTCGGTGCAGGTCAGCGGTCAGCACGGCGTCTTTCTGATCAAGGGCTTCGCCCGTGACGTCCGGGCCTGGCCCGCGACCGGCGCGCCCCGGCATGTCTACGGAATCCTGCAGCTGGGACCAGCGTCGATCCGCTTCAAAACCGATCCGATGAACGCGCCTACGGAAGGCGAGGCGGTGATCCTGTCGGCGTGTCTCGAGGTAAAGCCGCCCAAGGCCGCTGGTCGTGATCGATGGAACGGCGCGTTCGAGGTCACACTCATCGCCGAGAAGGCCGGGACCTGGTCGCCGGGCGCGGCCGATCGCGAGGTGGTGCAACTGACGGCTCGAGCCGACCGCTTGCCGCTCGAGGACTTCCTGGACACCTATCTTCCCGACCGGTTGACGGTTCTGGTGTCGGGAAAGGCCGAGGCCGATATTCAGCAGGCCTTCACCGAGGCCGGCCTGATCCAGCGTCCGCGGATCGTCCGAGCCCGTTTCGACGACGAAACCTCGATCATCGAGGCCGCGCGACAGGCTGTCGCCGACGGCGCCGAGGCGGTGGCGCTTGCGCGCGGCGGCGGGGCCGGCCTTGAGCTGACGGCCAATTCGCCGCGACTGACCCAGGCCCTGATTGGGCTTGGACGACCGTTCTACAGCGCCCAGGGACACGGGGACGACGTGTTCCTGATCGACAAGCACGCTGACGACTGCTTCGCCACGCCATCAATCTTGGGCCTGGCGATTGCGCGCGGCGTGACCCAGGCCAATAGTCGCCGGCAGGATCGTGAAGCGCTCGGCCAGACGCGCCTTCGCGCCGAAGAACTACAGACCAGACTTGATCAGACCTCTGCGACAATGCTCGCGACCAGTGAACGGCTAGCGGCAGCCGAAGCCGCGCGGGGACGGCGGATCCACGCCGACAAGCTCGGCGTCAGCCTGTCCTGGCCGGCGGCCTTGGGCGTCGCCGGCGCGATGGTCTTCTTGGTCGCCTTGACCTTCATCCTCATAACCTAGCGCAGGCGCTTCGCCCGCAACGCCTGCGCCCAGGTGACGCCGCGGCCGATCGATCTTGCGAACGGGGTCCTGGTGCGCAAGGTGCATCGATGGCCAAGTACGAACCGCTCAGACGTTACCTCGCCCGCCAGAAGGCGAGCCGTGTCGAACTGACCTTCTCCGAGATCGAGCGCCTGATCGGCGCCATGCTCCCCAAGAGCGCCCAGCGCCCGCAATGGTGGTCGAACGCCGACGGGCACACCACGCCTGGCGTACAGACGGCGGCTTGGCGCTCGGCTGGCTTTTCTGCCTCGATGAGCGGGGACGAGAAGGTGCGGTTCGACCGCAGCTAGAGCCGCGATCGTTCAGCCGCTAAGGTCCATTAGGCCAAGCTTGGGAGGCGTGCGCTGCCTGATCCTGAAATCGAAAACGCGCTCAATTATCTGGTCGACGATGACGGGTTTCACCGCCTCGATGCGATGCTCGGGCGGTTCAATCTCTTCGAGGCGATGGGCGGTGTTCGCGCCGAGTTGCGCCACTCCAATTTCCTGGGCTTCCTGTTTACGCCAGCGAGGGCTCATGGCCTTGGCCCCTTAGCGCTTGAAAAGACGCTTCGCGCGATCTTGGAGGAGGTTCCGCCTGAATTCAGGCCGATCCGCCCGCTGGAACTGGCGCTCGCCGACCTCGACGACGCGGTCGTTCATCGCGAGCGGGAGAATATCGACCTGCTGATCGAGATCGCCTCGTTGAATCTGATGGTGCTGATCGAGAACAAGGTCGGCTCTGGCGCCGGCGAGGGCCAACTGCAGCGCTACAAGGAAACCCTTCAGCGACGCTTCCCCACCCGAAAACACCTCCTGATCTTCTTGACGCCCGACCGCGTCGAGCCGGACTGCGAGGGCTATGTGCCGTTCAGTTACCGCCGGCTCGCCGAAGTTCTGGACGACCTTTCGCGCCATGACAGCGTCGCCGCCGAACCCCGGCTGATCCTGTCCCACTACGTCGAAATGCTGCGGAGACACGTCGTGCCCGACGAAGAACTCAAGACCCTCGCGCTTCGGCTCTACGAGCGCCATCGCGAGGCGTTCGACTTTGTCTTCGAGGTCCGTCCCGCGCCGCAAGGCCTGCTCGACGCCCTGAAGTCGCGGGTGCTGGGCATCGAGGGCCTGGTCGAGGATCGCTCATCGATGACCATCTTCCGCTTCCTGCCGGCCCGATGGGACAGCGATCTCCCTGCGGCGCGCTGCAGCCGGTCGCTCTGGACGCGCAGCGGCCGGGGCCTGATGTTCGAGATCAAGGTCAATCCGACCACTGGGCGAGTGCATGTAATCTTGGTGTTGGGACCGCTGGAAGCGGAGTTGCGACGTAGGATTTATAAGGCCGCCGCCGATCGTCCGGAGATCTTCAAGGGTCTGGTCAAGCCGATGGGCCAGCAGCACTCCACCCTCTACAGCCGCGAGCTTCTGACCCCAGCGGTGGCGCAAACGCTGGACTTCGAGCAGCAGAGTCTGGCTGTTTCTCTGGCGTGGTCGGAGTTCCAGGGCGAGGAGCTGCTTTCGCTGATCAAGGCCGTGGAAACCATCGTCAACGCTGCCGCGCAAGAAGACGCCGCCTCCGGCTAGCCGGCGACGGCGCCACCAAGAAGGCTCGCCGCCTCCGGCGAGAGCAGAAACTAAGTGCTACGTTGAGGCTGGAGCATGGCGGCGTCGAAGGCCGACGACGTGCCCGACCAGGGTGCCTCGCTGATCGGCGCGCCCAAGGCGTTGACGGCGGCGATCAGCGGCGAGGGATCGTAGCCCTTGCGGCCATCGGTGATCAGGTAGAACTCGACACCGCCATCCGGCCGGTACATCCCCCAACGATCAGCCTTAGCGATGATGAAGCCGTGTTCGTCAGCCCACGCCGCCCGCTCTTGCAGCCTGCTGTCCGACATCGGGTAGGGCTCGTCGGCAATCAGATAGGCCTTGGCCTTGGGGTCGTACCAGGTGGTGGGGTGATCCACGCCCGGCGCCTCGGCGCGATAGGCCCCGTTGGGATAGGCGCGATAGCGGCTGGTGGAGGGGCGCAGGCCCGTGACGTCGATGAACTGCAAGGTGCGCAGCGCCTGGCAGATGGCCCAGCGCGCGGCCTGTTGGGAGTGGCCCAGATCGCGGGCGGCCAAGTGGTTGTCGCCGATGATGCGCAGGTGGCCGAGGCGATCGGCGATGCGCATTTGGCTCGGGCTGACGGCCTCCAGCAGAGGGCGGCTCAAGCGCACGCTGAGGGACTCAACGCCCGTCTGCCGCGCTTCGCGATCACGCCAGCCGATCGTGATCCGCACCTCGTAGCCGGGTTGGGCGAGCGGCTTGCGCGGACCCGCCGACGGCGGACGGACTGGGAGGCGTCGCGTGGCGTCGATCCAGTTGTTGAATCCGGATTGGACGGCGGCCTGGTCGAGGGCGCGAGCGTGCTGCAAGCCCTGCTGTGCGCGGATGCGCTTGGCCAGCCGCTTGATGCCGTCGAGGGTGGTGGGGGTGAAAGTAGAGGTCTGAAGACCGGTCATCGTTGTGCTCCTGGCCCGAAACGAAGCGTCGCCCGTCAACCGCCCCGAGAGCCCGAACAAAACGATCAGGGTCAGGGATCAATCTAGGTAGTGCCAGGTGAGGCTTCGCGCTGACGGGCGGCGGGCTCCTACCGAGAGCCTGCACGCACCCTAACCCGAAGGGAGCTAGCGCACAAGAAATGCGCCGAGCGCCGCGGGCGATCAGCGTATCGGCTTTTCGCCGAACATAGAGAAGAACGAGCGCTGGGTTTTGAACTTCAGGGTGTCGCCTGGAACGATCTGCTTGCCCCGGCGGCGCACACCGCCGGCCGGCGTTACGACCTGCAAATCCTCGCTGTCGAGCATAGCGCTGTGGATGTCGTCCTTGTGGGCCGGCGTGGCGCTGTACGCCGCTGCGTAGAAGTCCCCCACGAGCATAGCGTCGCCCACGCCCGCAACGAGTTTAGGGATGTCGTAGATCAGCTTCTCGCGAGCCTTGCCGCGATGTTCGTCCTCGAACAGGTAGATCATACCTTCCTTGGCCGGATCGTAGGCCAGCATGTCGAGGCCGGGCAGGCCGAAATGCGCCTGCGCGCCGTTCTCGTGCAGGACGTCGTTATAGACTTGGCGGGCCCGATAGTTGTTGGCGAAGTGGATGAGCCAATAGCGCCAGCCCTTGGGGTTGGCGATCGAGAAGGGGCTGACATAGGGCGCGGTGGTGTGGAACGACTCGAAGACGATACGCTCGGCCGCGCCCAGCCAAGCTTCATTGCTGACAATGCCATCGATGGCGCGCAAATCGGCGGGATCGACGCCCAGGTGTCGGACCTGCCGCTTCATCAGGCCTGGATCAGTGCGGCTCAGGAAGGTCAGCAAGGTGTCGATCGCGAAGGTGTAGAAGACCTCCACGGACTTGGTGGACCGCATGATTTCGCTGAGCGTGGTGAACGCGACGCGCTTGTGACCGCACTGGTCGAGGTTCCACAGGACGTTTTGAAAGCGCCCTGCCAAGAGGTCCCTTATCGCCGGGTAGGCGTCCTCGAACGGTTGGCTGAAATAAGCCACGCTCAGGTGCAGCTTGGGGCAGGTATCCTTCACCGCAGCCAGCAAAGGCGCACAGTAGGTTTTCAGCATCTCCGTGACGTCGGGCTTGGCGTCGTTGAAGATCAGGAGACACTCGATCTCTATCGTCCCGAGCCCTTGGACGGCGCGGCGCGTGTTGACCGCATCGAGGGCGCGCTGCAGCTCCTCGATAAAGATGATCGGCGAACCGGCGGCGCCGCAGGCGTAGCGCCCACCACCGGAAAACCCGTCCACGACCGCAAGACGGAACTTGCTCTGCTGAGGGTTCACGCAGCGCACGGTCAGGTACTGAAAAAAGTATTCGCGTAGAATCTTGTGCTTGCGGTGGCTGTGCTCGTCGAGCACCGCGCCAGCCGCCCAGTCATACGCCTTTTCGACCAATCCCCGCTCCCCCTTGGCGCGGCCCCGGCTAGATGTCCAAGGTCGCGGGCATCTCGTTCCAGGTCCGGCCGCGGTACTCGCGCCCGTTGGCCTTCTTGGAACGCTTCTTGTTATCCTTGCCCCAAGTGCCCCACTGCTTAAAGAAGAAAGCTGTGCTGAAGGTATCGCATTGCGCGTATATCTCGTCGATCCAGTCTTCGCGGATCGGGCGGGCGTTCAAACCGCTTTCTCCGCCAACGATCGCCCAATGGATATCGGTGAGATCGACGTCCCCGACCGGCCCGATCAGCGGCTCGAACGAGATGAAGCGGATTGCGGCGGGCACAGCGCGCAGATGGTCGATCCGGCCGACGACATCAGCGTTCTCGACGCTGGTGCCCAGCCAGACGTTGGGCAGAATGTCGGGAATAGCGCGCGTGACCACTTCAGCCATGCGTTCGGGACGCTTGGTGAGGATTTGGTAGTTGTGGTGCGGGGTCTCCCGCATCACCCGCCAGACATCGACGATGAACGCCTCGCTGACGTCGTCGTGGAAGAGGTCGCTCATCGAGTTGACGAAGATCTTCCTGGGCTTGCGCCAGCTGTAGGGGATGGAGAGCGCGGTGCGATCTTCCCGCACCACTCCGTTCCAGATCGCGCGCTTGCCGCTCTTGCGGGTGAGGCCCTCGTATTTGGGCACGCCCATGGCTTCGAGGCGGCGCGCCATCTGCATGGCGTAGCAGTTGGTGCAGCCTGCGGTGACGATGGAGCAGCCGGCCACCGGATTCCAGGTGGCGTCGGTCCACTCGATCTGGGTTTCGGCCATGGCTCAACTCTTCCTTCGCGCCCGGGAGGCGTTTCGTCGGGCGGACAGTCAACTCCAAGAAGCAAACATCACGTTAACCATGATTGCTTCAGTCACGCTTCAGGGGACAAGGATCGCCTTGCGCTGTGACAGTCGCGGTCGTCCCCAGCTCCACCTTCGATAGAATTTCTCGACCACTGATACGCGCTTTGCAATGGTGGGTGTCTGGTCGCGCGCTGGCGACCTCTAGGGTCGAGATCACCGTGATCGGAGAGCTGAAGCACTACCAGGGTCGTGAGCAGGCCTATGTGAAACACTTCCTGCTCAGCGAGTACCTGGAGAGCTGGGCCCATAAGGTCGCCAGCACATGGGACGAGGTCGCCTATGTCGACGGCTTTTCCGGCCCTTGGCAGAACTCCGACGAGCATTTCAGCGACACGTCGTTCGGTATCGCTCTGAAAGCGCTCACCAAGGCCAAGGCTAGCTGGCGTGCCCACGGGCGAAATGTCCGCATGACGGCCTACCTCGTCGAGAAGAACCCCGCCGCCTACGCCAACCTTCGGGCCGCTACGGCGAACTTCCCCGAGGTGGAGATCAAAACCTATCCGGGATCGTTCATCGACCAGGCCCCGACGATTCTGCGCGACATCCCTTCGCGAGCCTTTGCCTTCCTTTTCATTGATCCAAAAGGCTGGCGGATCGACATGAGGCGGATCGCAGAACTCCTCAGGCGACCGAACACCGAGGTCGTTTTCAATTTCATGTTCGACTTCATCAACCGCGCGGCGTCGATTCAGGCCCCCGGCGTCGCCGCCAGTCTGGATGAGTTGATAATCGATCCAACTTGGCGCGACCGGCTGATTGAGCCCCGGCCAGCCGGCGTAACCGAAGCCGAACATCGGAAGACCGTGCTCGTTGACGCCTTCGCTGCCACGCTTGGCCAACTCGGTCGGTATCCATACGTCGCCGAAACCACTGTCCTGCGGCCGCTGAAAGACCGTCCGCTCTACTGCCTAGTGTATGCTACCCGGAAACCGAAGGGCATCGAGGTCTTTAGGGGCTGTCAGGTCAAGGCCCTCCAACAACAGGACCTGATCCGTGGCGTCACGAAGTTGAATGTGGCAGCGGCCGCGAGGGACCAGACTGAGATGTTTGGGTCATTCAGCGAAATGGCGCCTGACCCGTCGGCTGCGTTCCTTGCAGACGAAGCGCGCTTGGCGGGTCAACTTCTACACGCCCTTGTGCCACCAGCGCCGGGCGCGGCGATGTGGGGCAATCTCTGGCCCAAGGTTCTGAAACGCCATGTCGTCACGCTGACCCAGGTCAAACAGCACGCCAAGGATTTTAAGAAGGCCGGCGCGGTGACGTTTCTGGACTGGGCTCCCAAGCAACAGGCGCCAGGGGATCAGGATCGCCTTAACCGCCCACTCGCTTGAACGGCCCAAGTCCGCAATCACGCAATCCGGTGAACGAACCGATACGCCGGCAAGCCCGAAACAGCGTCGGTGATCAACTCGGCATCGGACTTCAGGACGGCAGCGGCCACCCGTCTGGAGGCTTCGTTTTCGACGCCGACGACCGCTTCGACGATGATCGGTAGAATGCCTGCGCGACCATAGCCATTGGCCATCTCCCTGATCGCCGCCTGGACCACGTCCTTGGCTCGCCCTTGGCCACGATAGGCCGGTGGCACGGCGTAGCCGAGCTGGAAGCCTGGACGACCGTCAATGAACCCGCAGCTGGCGGCGGAGACCATCGCCGTAATGATCGCGCCCTCAAGGCGGACATATGTCATCCGAACGACATGCGGGGCAGGCTCGTCCATCACCACATAGAGATCTCGGTCGAGATCGCAGCGCTGAATTGGCACGCCACCGAGGGGGAGGACGTGCTGGAGGGACACCAGAGCATCTGCCGGGTCGGTCATCTTGGGCATGCGGGCCGTCCCGGAGTGCTGACAAGCGGTCACTCCAACAGTTTGGAGACCCCATTCCAAGGCCGAACCCCACCCGGTTTGCAAGGGCAGGCCCCGAAGCCGAGAAAATCCCCCGACTAAAGCCCCGACTAAAACGCAAAATTAGTCGGGGGCGCTAGCGCCGAACCCCGATAAGTCATTGATTTTCTTGGAGAAAATGGCGCGCCCGGAACGATTCGAACGTCCGACCCTCAGATTCGTAGTCTGATGCTCTATCCAGCTGAGCTACGGGCGCGCACTGCCTTGCGGCGAGGCGGGGGAAATAGCCCGGACCCCGGGGGTGTGCAAGCGTCTTGTCGAAAAAAGTCGCCGAGTCCGGTGGATAAGTGGGCGACTCCTTGTGCTGTAAAGGTTTCAACGGTCGGAAAAGATGTCGCAGGCATGCCGGGCGGTGTTTTTTGCGAGCGCGCTGGCGGCGGCGGAGGCATGGTTCGTCGAATCTCCGTCCCGGGAGTCGGCTTTGAAGCCGCTCGCCAGGACCTGTTCCGCGCTCCGTTCCGAGGATCCGCCCATGCGCCTGCCCGTTCTCGCCGCCCTCGCCGTCCTGACCGCTTGCGGAGGGATCGCCGGCTGCGCGACGCCGGCGGCGGTGGCCAAGGACAGGCCGGCCGCGGTCACGGCTCAGAGCACGGTTGGCGCCGCGGCCGCCTACAGCCCGCGCGGCATGGTCGCCACGGCCAATCCGCTGGCCACCGAGGCGGGCCTGCGGGTGCTGCGCGAAGGCGGCTCGGCCGTCGATGCGGCGGTGGCCGTGCAGGCGGTGCTGGGCCTGGTCGAGCCGCAGAGCTCGGGCCTTGGCGGCGGCTCGTTCCTGGTGGTCTACGACGCCAAGACCGGCAAGGTGACGGCCTATGACGGCCGCGAGACCGCGCCCGCCGCCGCGACGCCGGCCCTGTTCCTGGGCGACGACGGCAAGCCCGTGCCGTTCATCTCGGCGGTGCTGTCGGGGCGCTCGACCGGCGTGCCCGGCGCGGTCGGCATGCTGGCCCAGGCCCAGAAGGAGCACGGCGCCATCGCCTGGGACCGCCTGTTCCTCGACGCCGAAAAGCTGGCCGACCAGGGCTTCACGGTCAGCCCGCGCCTGGCCTCGATGATCAACGGCCGCTCGCCCCAGGGAAAGACGCCCGACGCCACGGCCTATTTCACCAAGCCCGACGGCCAGCGCTACCAGGCCGGCGAGACGCTGAAGAACCCGGCCTACGCCGCCACGGTGCGCCGCCTGGCCGCCGAGGGGCCGTCGGCCCTCTATGAAGGCCCGCTGGCCGAGGCGATCGTCGCCAAGCTGCACGAGGGCGAGCGGCCCTCGGCCATGACCCTGGCGGATCTGAAGACCTACAAGCCGCGCAGCGCCGACGCCCTCTGCCGGCCGTGGAAGGTCTATACCGTCTGCGTGCCCAACCCGTCGTCGAGCGGGGTGTCGCTGCTACAGGCCCTGCTGATGCTCGAGCACACCGACATCGACAAGCGCGGCCCCAAGGACCCGATCGCCTGGACCCAGATCGCCGAGGCCGAACGCGTCATGTACGCCGACCGCGACCGCTATGTCGGCGATCCGGGCAAGGTGAGCGTGCCGGTCGAGGGCCTGCTGGACCCGGCCTACGTCAAGGAACGCGCCAAGTTGATCGGCGAGACGGCCGGCCCGGTCCCCACCTTCGGCCTGCCCAAGGGCGCGCCGAAGGTCGGCCCGGACTCGACCATCGAGCCGGGCGGCACCACCCACTTCGTCATCGTCGATCCGGCGGGGAACGTGGTGTCGATGACCACCACGGTCGAGAGCATCTTCGGCTCGGGCCGGATGGTCGGCGGCTTCTTCCTCAACAACCAGCTGACCGACTTCAACTTCGCGCCGATCGACAAGGACGGCCTGCCCGGCGCCAACGCCGTGGCCGGGGGCAAGCGCCCGCGCTCGTCGATGTCGCCGCTGATCGTCCTGGACAAGAAGGGCAAGTTCCTGGCCGCCGTCGGCTCGCCGGGCGGCTCGGCGATCCTGTCCTATAACCTCAAGGCCATGGTCGGGGTGTTCGATTGGGGCCTGTCGATGCAGGACGCCGTGGCCCTGCCCAACCTGGTGGCGCGGGGCGACGTGTTCTCGGGCGAGGTCGACCGCTTCGGGCCGGAGCTGACGGCGGCGCTGCAAGCGCGCGGCGTGCTGGTCAAGGAAGGCCAGAACGAGAATTCGGGCCTGCACGGGGTGATCGTGCGCAAAGGCGGCGTGCTGGAAGGCGGCGCGGATCCGCGTCGCGAAGGCGTGGCGAAGGGGTTGGAATAGTCCGGCAAATCCTCCCCCTTTGGGGGAGGTGGCCCGGAGGGCCGGAGGGGGTAGCGCCGGCGCTGGACCCCCCCCCCCCCCCCCCCCCCCCCCCCCCCCCCCCGCGCCGGCGCTGGACCCCCTCAGTCGCTACGCGACAGCTCCCCCAGAGGGGGAGCATCCCCCGATCCGCCTTAAGGCAGCGGCCTCGGCTTGCGGTCTTCGCCGATGGCGACGAACGTGAACACGCCTTGGGTCACCTTGTGGGCCTTTTCGCCGTCGCGGCGGCGGCGCCAGGCTTCGACCTCGACCTTCAGCGAGGTGCGCCCCGTGTGGACGATGCGGGCGAAGAGACTCACCTCGTCGCCGACGAACACCGGGCTGATGAACACCATGCCGTCGACGGCGATGGTGGCGCAGCGGCCGGCGGCGCGGTGGAAGGCGATCGAGGCCGCCGCCAGGTCCATCTGCGACAGCAGCCAGCCGCCGAAGATGTCGCCTTCGGGGTTGGTGTCCGACGGCATGGCGATGGCGCGCAGGACCGGCGGGTCGTGCGGCCACTCGGCCGCTTCCCAGGCCTGGGCGAGGGTCTCGGCGCGAGGGCCGGAGAGGCTGGAGTCGTCCAACTTAGTGGCCGCCGGGGCCTTCGTAGACGCCGGGGGCGAGCTGCTCGTCCTCGTCGTGGCCGGCGTGCGAGGCGGCGATGAAGCGGCGGTCGCAATAGGGGCAGTCGACCGAGCCGGCCGCGCCCATCTCCAGCCACACGCGCGGGTGGCCCAGCGCGCCGCCGACGCCGTCGCAGGCGATGCGGTGCGAATGGACGTGGACGATTTCCGGGGCCGGGCCGGCGGTGACAGCGACGTCCATGCCCGTGGGGGCGGTCGGAGCTTCGGACTTGGCCTTGGCCATGGGAACTAACCTTCGAATTCTGAGCGCGGCCTTGGCTAGGCGGCGAACGAGGCATACCTATGCGACGCGTCGGCGCCGCGTCAATTCGGGCAAGGCGCCGCGCCTTCGTTTTCAAAGCCTTCGGCCCCGCGACGGGCCTTGATTGGACGCTTCATGGACCTGCCTGCCTACGCGATCGAAGCCGAGGGCCTGTTCAAGACCTATCCCGCCACCAAGACCGCGCCGGAGAAGCGGGCGCTGAACGGCATCGACCTGAAGGTGCCGCGCGGCTCGATCTTCGGCCTGCTGGGTCCGAACGGGGCTGGAAAATCGACCTTCATCAACATCCTGGCCGGCCTGACCCGCAAGTCGTCGGGCACGGTGCGGATCTGGGGCCGCGACATCGACGAGCGCCCCCGCGACGCCCGCGCCGCCATCGGCGTGGTGCCGCAGGAACTGGCCGCCGACGTCTTCTTCACCCCGCGCGAGTCGCTGGAGGTGCAGGCCGGCTATTACGGCGTGCCCAAGAACGAGCGCCGCACCGACGAGCTGCTCAACGCCCTGGGCCTGGGCGACAAGGCGAATGCTTACGTCCGCCAGCTGTCGGGCGGCATGAAGCGCCGGCTGATGGTGGCGAAAGCCATGGTCCACCAGCCGCCGGTGCTGATCCTCGACGAGCCGACCGCCGGCGTCGACGTCGAGCTGCGCCGCCAGCTGTGGGAATATGTGAAGGGCCTGCACGAGCTGGGCGTGACCATCGTGCTGACCACCCACTATCTGGAAGAGGCTCAGGAGCTCTGCGACCAGATCGCCATCGTCAACCGCGGCGAGGTGGTGGTCTGCGAGCCGACCCCGACGCTGCTGGGCCGGATGGACATCCGCAACGTGGTGGTGACCCCCGAGAGCCCGCTGGCGACGCCGCCGGCGCTGGAAGGCTTCGACACCAAGGGCCGCGCCGGCGGGGCCTTCTCGGTCAGCTACCGCACGGGCCAGTCGAGCGTCGAGCACGTGCTGGCCGCCGTGCGCGGCGCCGGCGTGTCGATCAAGGACATCGCGACGGAGGATCCGGACCTGGAGGACGTGTTCGTGTCGCTGACCTACGGCGATCCGAACGCCAAGGATCCGCTGAAGACCTGAGACCGCCTACGGAAAACCTCTCCCATGGGGAGAGGGAGGGGCCCGCGCCGAAGGCGTGGGAGGGTGAGGGGGTAAGACGTCTGCCGTCTCGTCCCCTTTTGACCCTGCCCTGTCCGGAAAGTCCGAAACCCCTCACCCTCCCATGCTGCGCATGGGCCCCTCCCTCTCCCTATGGGAGAGGTGGATTTGGGTTGGCAGAGGTTCGTCGTCAGGGCAACGCCCTGACAAACGCCCGCACCACCGTCGCGGAGTTATCCGCCGCCAGGCGCAGGAACACCGGGAACTGGTTGGTCGCCGGGTCGCCGCCAGCCAGGTCCGACAGGCTGCGGAAGGCGATGAACGGGGTCTTGTTGACATAGGCCACCTGGGCCACGGCGGCGCTCTCCATGTCGAGCACCCGGGCGCCGAAGGTCTTGTGGGCGTAGTCGCGGAAGGCGGCGTTGTCGACGAACACCGGGCCCGAGCCGCCGGCCCCGCCGACCACCACCTTGGGCGGCTTGGTCAGGCACTGGTCGGCGGCGCA
Source organism: Caulobacter sp. GW821-FHT10C03 (assembly GCF_059415485.1). NCBI lineage: Bacteria > Pseudomonadati > Pseudomonadota > Alphaproteobacteria > Caulobacterales > Caulobacteraceae > Caulobacter > Caulobacter sp. GW821-FHT10C03. The sequence goes on from NZ_JBWKNI010000022.1 coordinate 53,222, forward strand.
GCGCTTCAGGGCCAGGCCTTCGACCGACTGGCGCGCCAGGGCGATCAGGGCCGGATCGGCGGCGAAGGAGAGCTTGTCTTCCGCCTTGGCCGGGTCCTGGTTCACCGTCACGGCGCGCGGATGCATCATGCCGAAATTGGGCAGGTCGCTGACCAGGCCGGGCGTCGGGGCGAAGCCGCCCGGAACCTCGCGGGCATAGGCCATCTCGGAGGTCTGGGCCCAGGTCTCCGGCGCCACCACGTCGCCGACCTCGAGTTCTGGATCGGCCCCGCCGGCCACGCCGGAGAACACGATGCGGACGACATGGAAGCGATCGAGGGCCGCTTGGGTGGTCATGGCCGCATTGACCATGCTGATCCCCGACAGTAACAGCACCACCGGCTTGCCCTCCAGCTTGCCGGTCACGTAGCGCGTGCCGGCGGCGACATACTCGTGCTTGTCGGCGGTCGCCGCCTCCAGCGCCGCCATCTCCGGCGGGAAGGCGCTGACCACGGCCGTGCGCGGCGCGGCGTCCAGGCGCTCGGCGGCGTTCGCGCCGATCGGCGTCAGCAGAAGAGCGCAGGCGAGGGCGGTCGAGACGATACGCATGGGGGGAGGCTTCCGATGGTCGATTCGGCGGCACCCTAGCCTCGCGCGCGCCGACGCCGGAAGGGCCGACGTCCAGCCTGTTGCATCGTCCGCCGGTTCCGACGACTTTCGCGCCGTTTTAAGTAAGCGGGGCAGGCATGAGGGCTTGGATTCTAAGAACATTGGTCGCTTTGGCGACCATTTTGGGGACGGTCCTCCTGGGTGCGAGCGCGCCAGGGCTGGCCCAGGCGGCCGCCAAGCCGATCCCGATCAAGGTCGTGGTCGTCACCACCTTCGAGATCGGGGCCGATACGGGCGACGTCGCCGGCGAGTTCCAGCCCTGGGTCGAGGGCTGGCCGCTGAAGCGTGAGATCAAGGTGCCGGGTATCCGCCACGTCGCCCGCTATTCCGACGACGGCGTGCTGGCCATCGTCAGCGACATGCGCGGCCGCACGCGCGAAAGCGTCGCGGCGCTGATCCTGTCAGACCAGTTCGACCTCTCGCACGCCTACTGGATCGTCAGCGGCATCGCCGGCGTCGATCCGGCCTCGGCCTCGGTCGGCAGCGCCGCTTGGGCCCGCTACGTCGTCGACGCCGACCCGATCTACGAGGTCGACGACCGCGAGATCCCGGCCGACTGGCCCTACGGCCTCTATTCCAACGACGCCGACCGTCCGAACGTGAAGGGCAAGGCCGAGGGCTCCAGCGCCATGGCCTGGACGCTCGACAAGGGCCTGGTCGACTGGGCCTACGCCCTGACCAAGGACGTCAAGCTGCCCGACAATCCGGATCTGGTGAAACTGCGCGCCGGCTATGTGAAGGAGCCCAATGCGGCCCGCCCGCCGTTCGTGCTGCAAGGCGACGCCCTGGGCACGGTGCGGTTCTGGCACGGAACCCAGCGCACCCAGTGGGCGCGCGACTGGGTCAAGCTCTGGACCGACGGCGCGGGGACCTTCACCATGAGCGACTGCGAAGACCAGGGGATCCTCGACGTGCTCGACGCCCATGCCGACAGCGGCCGCATCGACCGGCGCCGGGTGCTGGTGCTGCGCACGGCCAGCAACTACACCCGCCCGCCCCTGGGTGAGCCGACCTTCCCGCGCGTGCTGCACGACGACGGGGCCAAGGCCGGCTTCGAAGCCGAATTCCTCGTCGGGGGCGTCGTCGCCCGCGACCTCGTCAAGCACTGGGACCGCTACGCGCGCGCCCTGCCTACTCCGGCTGGGAGCCGATAAGTCATGCTCGAACGCCTCTTCCACCTGAAGGCCCAGGGAACCAACGTCCGCACCGAGGTGCTGGCGGGCCTGACCACCTTCATGACCATGGCCTATATCGTCGTGGTCAATCCGGCGATCCTGGGCGAGGCTGGCATGCCGGTGGCCGCCGTCGCCGCCGCCACCTGCCTGGCCGCCGGCCTCGGCTCGATCCTGATGGGGCTGATCGCCAACTACCCGCTGGCCCTGGCCCCCGGCATGGGCCTCAACGCCTACTTCACCTACACCGTGGTCAAGGGCATGGGCGTGCCGTGGGAGACCGCGCTCGGCTGCGTGTTCATCTCGGGCGTGGCCTTCCTGATCCTTACCGTCGCCGGCATCCGCCAGATGATCGTGGCCGCCATCCCCCGGCCGCTGTTCTCCGCCGTCGCGGCCGGGGTGGGTCTCTTCATCGCCTTCATCGGCCTGAAGGACGCCGGCGTCATCGTCGCCAACCCGGCCACGGCCGTGGCCCTGGGCGACCTGACCACCCCGACGGCGGCCCTGGCCCTGATCGGCCTCGTCGTCATCGCCGCCCTGCAGGCCTGGCGCGTGAAGGGCGCGATCCTGATCGGCATCCTGCTGGCCGCCATCGCCGGCTGGCTGCTGGGCCTGTCGAAGTTCACGCCCGGCGCCTATAGCCTGACGGATCTTTCGGCCACCTTCCTGAAGATGGACGTGGGCGCCGCCCTGCATCTGCGCGGCGGCATGGGCGTCGCCCTGCTCGAGATCATCTTCGTCTTCCTGTTCGTCGACCTCTTCGACAATGTCGGCACCCTGGTCGCCGTCACCAAGAAGGCCGGCCTCGTCCAGCCCGACGGCACGATCCCGCGCCTCAACCGCATCCTCACCGCCGACTCGGCCGCCACCATGATCGGGGCCGCGGCCGGCACCAGCACGGTGTGCAGCTACATCGAGAGCGCCTCGGGCGTCACCGCCGGCGGCCGCACCGGCCTGACGGCCGTGGTGGTCGGGATCTTGTTCCTGATCACCCTGTTCTTCGCCCCGCTGGTCCAGGCCATCCCCGCCGCCGCCACGGCCCCGGCCCTGGTGCTGGTGGGGGCGCTGATGATCGGCTCGCTGGCCGAGGTCGATTGGAACGACCCGACGGTGGCCATCCCGGCCTTCCTGACGGTGATCACCATCCCACTGACCTTCTCGATCGCCAACGGCCTGGCGTTCGGCATCACCAGCTACGCGATCCTCAAGGCCGCGACGGGCAAGCTGCGCAAGGGCGACTGGCTGCTGGTGGTCCTCGCCGCGCTCTTCGTGCTGCGCTTCGTCTATCTGGCGAAAGGCTGACCAAAACCCTTTGCGCAGGCGCGGCTTTCGGCTAAGACCGCGCTTCCGCAAGGCGGATGCACCCGTAGCTCAGCTGGATAGAGCGTTGCCCTCCGAAGGCAAAGGTCACACGTTCGAATCGTGTCGGGTGCGCCAGTCTCTCTTGCCGAAAAATGCGCGCCCGTAGCTCAGCTGGATAGAGCATCAGACTACGAATCTGAGGGTCGGACGTTCGAATCGTTCCGGGCGCGCCACTTCGGTTTAAGGACACGAACTCCGAGAACCGCCGATTGTTCGCCTGCCGAGGCGGCCAGGGTTCTGAGCAAATCAGTCCTATTTCCCATAATGCGGATCTCGTTCTTCGAGACCACCTCCACGCGCTGCGCCACCGCGCGCACGTGCTCACGACGGTACTTGCCGTCTTCTCCGCGTAGCCGTTCCCGCGCCGCTTCAGCGAAGCGACCCAGGGTCTCGGGAGTCAGCATCGGCCCAAGCTTTTCCAACACCGCCTCGGCACGGTCGGAGTCAGCCCGAGACTCGTCGCGGATGATCGCAAGCTCACGCATTCGGTCCTTGAGGTCCTGATCGTCGGTCGAGGCCAAGCCGTCTTCAATGGCCTCGTACAAGCGCTTGAGCTTCGTTGCTGCCTGGGTCGCCCGCTGCCTGAGTTCGACGACGTGCGATCGGCGGCGATCAATCCAATCGGTTCGCTTATCGATGACGTTTCCCAGCAGCACCCCCAAGCGCTCGGGATGGAGAAGCCTGCGCTCCAGATGCTCGATCACGGCGTCATCAAGCTTATCCACGCGAACGGTAATCCCCTCGCAGCCGGTAGGGCCTTGGCGGGCCTTGGTCGAACAAGTGTAGTAGCGATAGTGAGCGCCTGTGGCGCTCGTGCCTGAGCGCAGCGTCATGGCTCCCCCGCACTTGCTGCAAAAGCAGATGCCAGCCAGCAGCAAGCCGCAGGTCACGTGATTGGGCCGCATCTGCTTCCAGTGGCGTAGGTGCAGGGAGTCCTGCACGGCCTGAAACTCCTCGCGGGTGACGATGGCCGGCACTTGGCAGATAGCGTGTTCTTCTTCCGGCTTGCGCCGCTTCAGCTTGGCGCTGGTCCGGTTGAAGTGGTGCTCGCCCATGTATGACGGGCGATGAAGGATCTGGTGGATAGCGTCGAGGCCGAACTTGCCCCCATCACGGGTGCGGATCTCGCGATCGTTGAGATGGGCGGCGATGGATTTGAAGCCCATGGGGCCAGAGCCATCAGCGCCGAAGAGAGCGAGCCGATAGATGAGCCGGATCTTCTCGGCGTTGACGGGGTCGATCTCCAGCTTCTTCTTGAGCTTCGCGCCTCGCTGTTCGGCGACGTAGACCCGATACCCCAAGGGCGGCCGGGAGCCGTTCCAGAATCCTTGCCGCGCGTTCTCCTTCATGGCCCGCAGGGTGTGCTTGGCGTTCTCCTTGGACTGGTACTCATCGAAGAGCGCCATGATGTTGCGCATCATCGCGCTCATGGGGTCGTCGCCTAGTTCTTGGGTAATCGAGACCAGGCGGACGCCGTTCTTGGCGATCTTCCGAACGTAAAACTCGAACAGGAACTGGTCCCGGAAGAACCGGGAAAACGAATGGACGAGGATGACGTCGAAGGGCGCAGGCTTACTCAAGGCCGCTTCGATCATCGCCTGGAAGGCCGGGCGCTTGTCGTCCGTGGCGGTGTTGCCCGGCTCGACGAACGCCTCGCCTGGCGTCCACTCCTTGCCGGCGCAATAGGCCTCCATTTGCCTCCGCTGATCGGGGATCGACAGATCGCTATCAGCTTGGCGCCCAGTTGAGACGCGCAAGTAGAGCGCCGCCCTCGACGCCATCGAGGTCGGGTCTGGCTCGATCAATCGGCCCATGGGATAGCTCCAGATGTTCAGGGGATAGGGCCGAACAGCTCGTCGAGCACGTCGGCGAAGAAGGCTTCGATGATCCGCGCCTCATGGTCAGTGACGGGGACAAAGTCCGGCCAGTTGTCGGTGACCGCGATGGCTTCGGAGGCGAGCGGCAGACTCGCAGATCGCTGGACGGGGTCCGGCGAGAGATAGTCGTAGAGGTCTGGTGGAGGCTGTGCCTCGCGGGAACGACGACGTGCCATCCTGCGACGATGGCCCGGCGCTGCCTACGAGCAACGACTACGTGGCGCCCGGCGTAGCCTAGCGCGCAAAGACAGGAAAACGGCGGGGCAGCGTTCGCCGCGTCAGGCCGTGGGAAGGCTCGGCGGCACATAGGGCTCTCCGCAGCCGGGGCACTTTGCCGCCGTCAGGAATGTAATTGCCTGATGGATCAGGGGCGCGGTCGGCCCCGCGTCATGCACGTCCATCCGGGCCGCGATAACGAGGAGGCTCACGGCCTCGTGGACGTTGCGCGGCTTGAGCTTCTTGATGGCGTCGAACTGGCGCTTACGCTCGTCCCAGAGGACGTCCATTTCCGCTTCGATCGCCGCCATTTCTGGCGCCATGGGCAAGCCCAGCCGCTCCTTTTCGGTCATGCGGAAGTAGTCGTATCCAGACGCTGCCAGGATCTCCAAGGCGGCCCAACGCCGGGCTAGGCGGTCGGACTCGAAATCGGTCGTCAGCCACTGCGCGCACTGGGCAATGAGGCCGTCAGCGGCGGACGCTGCGGCCGCTCCGGCGACCGTGCAGGCGAGAGGCGTTGCCGATGCCGCGCCAAGCAAGGTGCGGCGGGAAACAGTAGTCGGATCTTCCTTGCGTTCAGACATGCGGGGGCTCCCGGCGCAGGCGCTCGGCCCGAGTGGCGAGTCAATCGGTGGAGTTTTGGAGGATTCTGCTTAGACTTCAGCGGATTTCGCCGAGTGAGTCAACAAAAATTCGCAATAAGTCGGAGAATTTCTCTAAAAATGATCCTGCCTGCTCAAATTCGAATGGCGAGAGCTGCCCTCGGCATAAGCGTGAGGGCGCTCGCGGAGCGCTCGGGCGTGGCAGATTCCACAATTCATCGGTTCGAGTCGAATAAGGGTGGCATGCAAACCGGCACTCTTGATCGCATCCAAGCTGCCTTAGAGGAGGATGGGGTGTTTTTCGTCAGCGCTGACGCAAGCGGCGGCCCCGGTGTCCGCCTCCGCTCGTAAGAGCGTGGCCGCAAGTGGCCAGGGCTCGCCCTGGTCCGCTTGCCGAGCGCCTGTCGGGCGGGACGGTGAGGGTCAAGGGCGGCTTCGCCGTCGCTGCGCGATGCGCGCCCGAGGGCGCGCACCCTTGACGCTCATCGGCCCGTCCGGCCTCGGGTCTATCTAAAATGGCGGGATCGCGGACCGTCACGGGTCCTAGAAGTCGGCCCTTTATCGCCGAGAAAATTCGGCGCAAGGTTCACGAGCAAAATTCGTGGAAAACGTTGTAGTGCTCACTGGAACGAAGCACGGAGAGTGCATGACAGTCCCTGTTAAAATCGTTTGGCATCCGCTGGCGGAGCACAAACTCACCCTGCTTCGTGATCGCGCCAGTGACAGCTCAAAGGCGCGAGACCTTATTTATGAGCTGGGCCTTATGCTCGCGGTAGAGGCGACCAGAGAGTTTTCCCTCGTCGCAGACGCCCGCTTTGATTTTGAGGGACGAGCAAACAGCGGGCGACTGATGGAGCAGTGGAACGTTGTCGCCATGCCGGTTATGCGCAGTGGCCTTGTGCTGGGCGAGGCCTTTAGCCGAATTCTTCCCTCAGCACGAACGGGTCATATCGGCATACATCATGATTATTTAAATGAAGAGCCGGCGGTTGTATACATGGTATCCGTTCCAAGCGCGCCGGATCTGACAGATTTTTTTGTAATCGACAGCATAATCGGAACCGGCGAGACAATGAAGGTTGCCGTGAACGAGCTGAGAGATCTTGGTGTTGGATCTAGTCAGATCCGAATTGCTGTTCTTTCGGCCCACGAGCATGGCATACATGAATTTTATAAAGATAAAAGCAATCTGGAAATCCCGATTTATACATTTGAAGTGATATCTGACGTTGACGATGTCGGCTTACCCGCTTTTGGATTTGGTAATACGGCCGATAGAATTTACGGGACGGGTCGGTAATGTCGACGGCCAAGATAAAAGTTTATGCTAAAGTCGTGCGGGATGGGGCAGCTTGCCATATATACTCTAAAGACGGAAAGCTGATCGCGGCTAATGAGAATATCGAAGAAAAAGATGGCTACGCCCATAATCACACAACGAAAGACGCGGCCGACCTTTTAGCTGATCAGTTTGGAATAGATACAGATCTCCGAAAAGAATTTCGCTTTGAAATTTGTGCGCTTGTCGAAAGATTTAATCCTACGAGGATAGAATATAATTTGCCAACCTCTCCAGCTCGTGAATATAGGTCGCGCGAAAATATAATTGACTATTTGCGGAGCCCTGAAGGTTTCGGGCCCTGGTTGGACGCTGGCCTTCTAACCCGTCCACTGATCCGTGAGAAATCTCAGAGGGCGTATATGGCATTAGCCAACTGGCTCCGGAGCAACACACTACCCACTGACCTTCCCATACCTACCAAAACCGAGATGGTTGATCGTCGGGCGGCCAACCTAAGTTCAGCGTCGGCCGCCTCCCCGAAGGCTGCGAAGGCACTTTACGATCGACATAGGTACGCCGTTAAGCGAGCGCGGGAAAAGCGGAGCGAAGGCTAAAAACGAGCTTGAGCGACTTTACAAAGAAACACGACGGAAAAATTTGTTGACCCTGAGCGGGCCTGGTGTTTCATTGCCTGCGCGGCTCGGCGCCGCGCCGCGAACGGCCCCGAGCGCGGCAACCTTGACCGGAGCGAAAGAGATGACCACTCCTCAGCAAACCCAGCAGCAAGGCCAGCGCGACGCTACGCAGGGCAACGGCCCCGCGAACAACCCGAACTGGACGGCGGATCAAAAGAAGGCCTACGACGCGGCCTACAAGCAGAACAAATAATCGCTTCCAGCAGCGATTGTTTAAGGGGGGCGAAACCGCCCCCCTTTTTTCGTAATTCCTGCTTCATCCTAGATTTGCCCCTATTTTCGCGGGGGCGTCAGCGTACGCTAATCTACGTGAAAGCCTGTCTTTCTACGATACCTCTATCGCCGGGGTTGAAGCCTTCACTTCACACCCGATCATGTCGCCTGCTCCCGGAGCCGCGACATGGATCAGCCCGCCCAACTCACGACCGTCGATCTCATGTGGCTGAGGACTCACCTTCAGCGCTGGGTCCGCTTCGGCCGGCCGGCCGCTGAACGGCAGATCAGTCGCCAAAGCAAGGCCGTCAGCTTCCTGCCCGGCTCCGTCTTCGCCGTGGTCCATTGGGAAGCCGGGCTATATGGCACGACCGTCTCCCGCCTCTGGGTCCTACGTGCCGTACCTCATGGCCAACCCTGCGAACGCTTGTCTTTCGTCACCCCCGGCGCCGAAATCCTCCTCGACCTTCGATCGTGGGTGAAGGTGCGCGCGGCGCTGGAAGCCATCGACGCCATAGAGGCCGCCGGCTTTCGCCCCGAAAGCATCTGCCCCGACCACTGGTGCCATGTCGGCGGCCGGATCGCCGTCGCCGAATCCGTCTCGCCCTACACCCGCGCCCGTCACCGCGCTTGGCTGATGCGCAAGCGCCTTGGCCTGACCGACGAGGACGCCGCATGAAGGTCGAAACCAAGGTCTATCTGCCGGCCGACCTCTCCAAGGCGCTGGATCAACTGGCTATCCGCACTCGTAGGCCAAAGTCGGAAATCGTCCGCGCGGCCGTGGCATCCTTCATGTCGCCGGATGGCGCCGAGCGCTCCGAGGCGGCCTTGCTGCGCCGTCTTGACCGCATGAACAGCCGCATCGAGCGTCTGGAGCGGGAGGCGCAAGTCGGCAATGAGGCCTTGGCGATCTTCGTGCGCACCTGGCTAGGCTCGGCGCCTATCGTTCAGTCCGCCGACGAACCGGCGACGCGGGCGCTCGGCCAGACGCGCTACGCCAAGTTCATCGAGGCTCTGGCTCGCCGAATGGCTAGCGGCAGTTCTCTGGCCAATCAGGTGACGGAGACTGGAGGCGGTTCATTCGACGAACAGGCGGCTAGCTCCCGATAGGGCGGGACATGCTCGCACGAACTGCGATGGGCGCGCCTACGACAGCTTCAGTCTTTGATTCTGGTTCGAACCTTTGAGATCCGGCGAGCCTGCGAGCCGCCTTTGGCGCCGGCGGATGCCGCCAAATCACGGCTCTGGGCAAAGCTGCGCTTCTCAGCGGGTACACTGGCTCCACCTTTACGGGCGATCTCGCGCCTTCTTTCAGGTGTCATCGACGCGAACCCCCGGCGCGAGCGTGGAGGATTTTGATCGGTTCCCATCTTTTCCTCTCGTGCTGACGCACGAAACCTCAGGCTGTTTTTCGCGTTAGTCAACCTTGAGCATGGCGTGGCGATGCGACTGCCGTCTCCGTCTTGGTAAGCTGCGCGGGAGGTCGCATTGGCGTGCATTCTGGTCGTCGATGACGATGAGCTTCTGAGGCAGGTCTTTGCCAACGCTCTGGACCAAGCTGGCCACTACATCGAAGAGGCCGAGCACGGCGGTAGGGCAATTGAGAAGCTCGAACGAAGGACGTTCGATCTAGTGATCATCGATCTGCTCATGCCGGTCCGCGAGGGCATCGAAACGATCATGGAGGTAAAGCGCCGGTGGCCGGGCGTTAGGATCATCGCCATGAGCGCAGGCGCCAGACGGATGAGCCCCGGCGGACTTCTTGGCCTCGCGCAAGGGCTGGGCGCTCACGAAGCGCTGGTCAAACCTGCCCCCTTGGAGTTGCTGCTAATGAGCGTGGACCGGGTGCTGAACGAGACGGTATAGGGCGTGTGAGCCCTGTTTCCAGGGTCTAGGAACTCGCCAGCGCGCTACGTACTTTGCATCAAATGATGATTATCGTGGCCAGGTCGAGAAGCGGTTTCGGCGTGCTGACGGGCAGCGACGTCGTCGGAGAATTTGACGAGGCCGATAAGGCCCGCGCCCTAGCCGCTTTGCTCTGCGAACAGGCCAAGGCGCGAGGAGAGGTCGCCGATTGGGTTGACCTCTCAGATGCGACCGCGCCGCCGCTGGTGCGCCGTTAGAGGCCAAGACCCCGGCCCCGCACAAGCTGCCAGGATATGCCGCCGCCGATTTCCACCGTCCCGGCGATCTCCTTGCCGCGATAGCGCTCCATCGCCGGCCGCCACGGGACAAGGCTGAAATCCAGATTGCCCTCGATCACCGCGAACCGCCCCGACGCCAGTTGCACCGTGTCGGTCAGCTTGCCCCTGATGTTCTCGCCGGGTTCGGGGACGCGGAAGGCAAGGCTCTTCTCTCGCGCCATGGCCTCGGCCGTTCGGCTGACCTCCTGGCGCTCCAGGGTGGTCAGAAGATCGCGCTTGGGCCGCCACGCGCCGTTCGCGTCGAAGACCGCATGGCCCCTGCGAACCAGATGATGCCGACGACGCTCTAGCGCCCGGTCAACCTCGCCGCCAAAGCCCTGCGGCGCGGCCTCGAGCGCGGTCTTGCCGACGAGCTGGCGATCGAGCCAAGTCGCGCCGTCGCTGCCGATCTGCTTTTCGAGATCGAAGGCTGAGAGAAGCCGAACCTGCGCCCGCCGGCCCTTTTCCAAATCGAAGGCCTCGGCGCGGCTCTGGAAGTCTCTAGGGACGCTCCAGACGTCTTGGCTCCACCGCTCGACCACGCCGCCCCTGCGCAGCGCTTCTAGGCGGCGAACATGGGCTTCGACCAAGTCGTCAGCATTGGCGCCGGGAGGAAGCCGCATCTCGCCGCTCAAGAGCCGCTGACGGTGCTCGCTGGGCCGGTAGACGCCATCCTCAGCCAGGGAGGCGATGGTGCGATCCGCCGGACGACCGGCCGGCCTTGCGCCGGTCTCGACGATCGAGCCGATGCGGATATCCGAGGCGGCCTCGCCATCGACCTCGACGTGACGGACCCCACCGTCCAGGCCATCGACGACCAGGCCGATACGGTCGCCAAGCTCGTCGGTCAGGCGCTTGTCGATCACCCGCCCGACCTTGGGCGCGGAGGCCTCGCCGGCAGGGTCGATCACGAAGGTCTCGGGCGCGGCCTCACGGCCTCGGCGCCTGACCGCGCGGCTCATGGCCCGGATAATGTCGCCGCGCTCGCCCATGGCCTTCAAGGTCGGCTCCATGTCCTCAGAGAGCCGCCAGACGCCGGGCGAGGTCTGCTTGGCCAGGTCCATGCGCTCAAGGGCCTTCAGGCGGCCTTGGCGCAACGTCGTCTCGGCCTCGGCGCGGACCTGACCGGCGATGGGGCGCACGTCCACGGTGCGCTCCGGGCTCATGTCGGCCACGAGGCTGCGGTCGATGCTGGTGAACCGCTCGGCGCTGACTTCGGCCTCTCGCTTGCGGGCGACCTCAAGCTCTGTCTGCGGCCCTAGCTCCAGGGTCGCTAGATCCTGGGCGCGGCGGCGAAGGCCGTGGGTGATGTAGTCCTGGCTGATGACGAGATCCCTCCCGAACTCGTCCTTTCCCCGGATCACGACATGGCTGTGAGGGTGGCCGGTGTTGAAGTGATCCACCGCCACCCAATCGAGCTTCGTCCCAAGGTCACGCTCCATCTGGCTCATCAGGTCGCGTGTGAAGGCGCGCATGTCCGAAAGCTCCGCGCCGTCCTCGGGCGCGACGATGAACCGGAACTGGTGGCGGTCGCCCACGCCGCGCGAGGTGAAGGCGCCGCCGTCCACGCCTTCGCTGTCGCGGTCATAGAGTTTGGCGGGCTCGCCTTCGCGGGTGACGCCGTCGCGGACGAGGTAGCGCAGATGCGCGCCGGCCGCTTGGCTTCCGGTCTTCATGGTAACGATGCGCGCCTTGATGACGACCCGGCGTCCCGCCCCGCCACCGCCGCGAAAGCGAATGGCGTTGGCTACGTCCTGGCCCTTGCCGATCCGCGAGCACTTGCCCGGCGCCGTCGGCGGCCGCGCCGATCGGCCGCCAGCCTGCCGCGAGCGGGAGGGTTTGGCCCGTCCGACGAGGCGCGAAAGACGCTGAGCGCCGCGCACGACCTGTCCGCCATCATTGCCGATGCGGCCGGGGCGCAGCGCGAAATCCAGCAGATGATCGTCCATGCCCCGAGCTTGCGCCCAAGGCCGTCAACCGCAAGCGGGGACGGGTTTGGTGAGGGTCAGGGCGCAGAAAAAGAAAGGTTCGGCGCTTTCGCCAAGACCTCCCCTCCAAGGGGTGGGCCGGGAAAATCCAGTGTGCAGACAATCGCGTGTGGGGGTCATGGCCCCGGACGCTTCAATCTTGCGATCCTCCCTTACCCTGCCTTTCACCGCTCCAGCCCTCATTTTCAGCCGCCTTCCATAGGACGGGCGACGCACTGAGTGCGCCGCCCGCATGCGGCTAGATCGTCCAAACCTGGTTCAAGACCTGCGCCGCCAACGCCGCCTTATCCTGCGGAAGGAAACGCCCGTAGTGCTCGGCGATGGTGTCGGGCGTGTCCTGGATCGCGTAACTCGCCTGCTCGAAAGAGCCGGTCCGCTTGAGGACGTGGGTGGCCAGCACGTCGCGCACATTGTGCGGACCGTGGGGCAAAAGACCCTCGATGGCGCCGCGCCCGGTGTAGGGATTGTAGATCCCGTAGCGCTGAATGATCGAGCGCCACGCCTCATAGAAAGTGTGCTGCTCGTAGGCCGGATTGGTGCTGATCGTCTTCACCGTCTTGATGAAGAACGTCCGTGGATCGGCCCGACCTCGCAGCAGCGTCGGCCGGTCCTTGGCCAGATAGACGTCGATCTCGTCGTACAGGCCATCGAGATCTTGCAGGATCAGACGCAGCGGGCTTTTGCGGAAGAAGGACGAGCCGGCGTTCTTGAACGCCACAGCCGGAACAAGCACCTCCCATCCGCCCTCGCGGTCGCTCCACCGCATTTCGCCCCGTTTCAGGCCCTCAAGCTGCTTTTCCGGAGTCGCGCTGCGCCCGCGCGGGACGAACAGCAGCTCCCGCAGGTTCTTCTGCCGAAGGCCAAGGTGAAGGCCGATGCGAAGCATCAGATAAGCCCGCGTCGCCTCGGCCGCTGCAACCGGAAACCGGCGGCGGTCGGGCCGCAGGCGGCGCACTTCCTCGCCGATCTTCCGGTACTCACCAAGCGGGCTATCAGCCTCCAGAACGGGAAGGATCGGCTCGAACGGATCGCGATGGACGCGCGCCACCCGGTCGATTTCGCGTGTCCGAACGAGCGCATGGCGGTGCATGGTCTCGCAGACCGCATCCCAGTCAGCGTGCGCCGCCTCGACGTCTTCCAAGCTGATCAGCCCCTCAATAGGGCGCAGATAGCTGGCTAGATGCGGTGATTGCCGAAGCCAACCCGTGCCCTTGCGTGTGAGGCCGGCGATGACGATCAGCATCTCGCTTTCCCACCGCGTGAAGAAACCGCGCTTGGTCTCGCGCCAACGCAAGTACCAGTCCCAAACGGGCGGGAAGAGCAGCATCGCGAAGGTCAGGGAGCGAAGCGGCGCGCCATAGCCGCGCAAATCGCCCTCGGGACATGCCGCCAGGGCACCGAACATCAGCCCCAGGTGATCCATCTTCTGATCTGCCGTCGCTTCGTTCCAGACGCCGTTTCGGCCCTTGCCGCTGGTGGTCAGGGTCGCGGTCTTGAAGAGGCGTAGGTCCCTGGCCTCGGCGTCGAGAACCGGCGGCGCGCGGTCGGCGCCAAGCGGTCGCCCGACGACGACCTCGCCGCCGTCAGCCAGGCGATCGGCCAGCGCGGCGGGCCGGGGCATAGGCAGCGGGCGGTTGCCCTCCGAGAAGCGGAACGAGAACCGATAGAGCTGCGCGTTGGCGTGATAGCGGCGGTACTCGGTCGAGCCGGACACGACGACGGTCCGCACCCATTCTAGGATCTCGTCGCGCTTGGCCTTAGGCAATCGGTCGAAGTCGTCAGGCAGATGCCAGGCGATCCGGCGGCGTTCGGCCGTAGAAAGCTTCTCCAGGCCGCCGCCCGTGACCATCCGGCTTGGGTGCGTGAGCTTGGCGCGGAAATAGCCCTCGGGGAGCCGATAGCGGGCCTCGATCGCGGTCAGGATGCGGAAGGTGGAGGTGCTTCGCGGCTCCTTCTTGCGCCGCTGCCACATGTAGAGGGTCTGGACGTCGATCTTGTCGCCGCTGGCGGCGAGCGCCTTGTGGAGGGCGTAGATGGTCTCGCCATGGCGGCGGACGTGTAGGTCCAGGGCGGCGGCAAAATCACCAGGGTCTTCCCACTCGGTCCAGAGAGGATCAGGTCGGGCGACAATCGGGTGGGTCTTGTAGACCCTCTTTGGTTTGGTCGTGGTTCGGCGGTTTTGCACAGAGAGGCGCGCGCCCTTGAGCGGCGCGGCTTTGATTTTGGAAGGCATGTTGTTCGCACAGACGCGCGGACCTGTTGTCCGCATGGTCTAGACACGCCGATCGCCCCTGTCCGGCAGCGCGCTCGAGAAATTTTCACAGCGTGTCCGCGATACTTCACAGCTAACTCGCGGGCCGGACTAAGTCCTGTTGATAACCGAAAGCGCATCACAAGAGAAAGCTAGGTCGAAGCGTGCGCCTATCCGGCAGATCCAGCTAGGCTGGTAAGTCCGTTGTGCGGGCAGGCGCGTAGGAGAGCTGTGGCCCATGAGTCTTCGATCTCGCTGCTCCCTAGCCTCGACCGCAACCTTGGCTCGAAAATTCCTCACGCTTAGCTGTTGAAGCGGCGTGCGCAGCGCTTCAATCTAAACCGAACGGTCGCACATGGGTTTGACATGCTAACTCAGGTCTTTCTGTCGCTCTCATTCGCCGATGCGGATTTCGTAAGGGCAGTTCACAACCGCTTGCCGCGCGGCTTGGCCCACTTTTACGAAAAGAGCTTCGAAAACGGAGAGGCGCTCCTAACTGCAATGGAGCGCGCGATCGCTGCGAGCGGTGTCTTCGTTCTGTTCGCTTCAGAGGCTTCCCTGAAATCAAAGGCGGTACTCTTTGAGATCAGTCAGGCAAGGGCGCAGGCCGTTTTCGGCAAGGGAGTTAGGCTCCTTATTTTTCCAACGGACAGCCGGGTCAGCTTCAGTGATCTGCCCGAGTGGCTACAAGGCCACTGGATGATTAAAGCGGGCATGAGCCCTCCGGACATTGCTCGCTACATCACAACGACGCTGCTATCTCCCAGCAATGGCTTGATCGGCAAAATTGAAGTGAAAGGGCGCGGCGGGACGGGCGATCGGCTGGACAATACCGCCGCAAGACACTTGCAACGCACCGGCAAGATGCCAAACGTTTACGTTTTGGCCGGATTTCCCGGCATAGGGCGGCGAACTTTTGCTCAGTACTTTATGAATAAATATCTAAGCGCTTCGCCAAATCTCGCCTACGGCCCCTCGATCTTGTTACCATCTCAGGCTGATCCCGCAGATTTGTATCGAGCATTGCGCTCAGAGACCAGCACAGTATCCCCCGGTGAACTCTCCGACGATTTAGATGTCTTTCAGCAGGCGTCACACGAAGAGAGGACCTCGGAACTACTTAGACTACTTTCTCATTTCTGGGCGCTGGATCAATCTGTAACGATTGTGAGTGCAAATGGATTCTTTGAAGATCAAGGCGAGGCGAAGGGGTGGGTAATAGATTTACTTTCTGCCATTCCGCCTGAGGCAACGCTTTTCCTTGTCAGCAACAGGCAGTTCGACGAAGACGAGCTTGGCGCAATAGGTCATGCAGTGCAGATGCGTGTCGAGGAATTATCCGATGACGCAACGTTGACGCTAATGATTCACACCGCCAAAGACATGGGGCTGTCTGAATTCAAAATATCATCGCAAACTCTATCTGCGATCGGCGGGCACGCCGATATTGCAAATGCTGCGGTAAAGCTTGCAAGCCAAAAAGGAATTTCTGTGCTGGAGAGGGATCCTGCACAGCTCATGAATATTCAATCCACCATACTCGGAGAGGTGGTTGATGCTGCCTCGTTACCTAAATCAGAGAAGCTAATATTGGACATTCTCAGCTGGGTTCCCGCGCTTGGCGGGGACCTGCTTGAGAAGGTCGCCGAGAGAGCTGGCGATCTAAGTCAAGACGGCACTGCTTCGGCGTGTGAGGCACTGCGCCGAGCCTGCCTGATCACAATCAACGGGTTTGCGTACGCCATCTCGCCCGCTATCCGGCAACTCTATCGCAGGCGCAATCCAACCCCTCAGGGGGTTACTGATGCCCTGGCCAGCATTCTATCTAGCGCGTGGCTGGAAGCGGAAAAGCGTGGGGACTTTAGGGAAGACGTATTCGAGGCATCTATTTTTGTACAAACGATGCAAGGCCTCCCGGTTCCAGACGGCTTGAAGAACCTTATTTCTCCGGGATTTCTTAGCGACCTGGTCAAGGAAAATTATGCCAGAGCAAAAAGCTCGGAGGACGATGGAGAACTTAGAAGGGTAATTTCACTTGGGCTTTTGTCTAAAGACATGAGCATGAGCGAGGCGGTTAGAGAGGACATTCTCTCAACCACCGTAAGTGCGCAAATCCGGGCCTCGCAGTTCGACGACGCTGAAGCACTGATAAAGTTCATGACTGAACGCCGATATCGGTCAGTTCTTTTCCTTGAGGGGCATAAACTTCGCAAGCAGGGCAAGTATCCGGAGGCCATAACCCTACTACGCGAGGCTGTGCGCGCGAACAAGTTTAATAGAGCCGCCCTAAATGAATTAGCTCGCGCCTATAAACTTCAAGGGGATTACCCTGCGCTCCGTAAATTGTTGTCCCAGCCGGGCCGATCAATAAACGATAGCGCCATTCTTACAGATTTCGAGATTGGGCTTAATCTCGCCCAAAATAAAATTCCTGAGGCACAGGCCGGAATAGCACGACTGAGGCTAATGCCGGACAATGATGGTCGATCCGATAGACGAGAAGCGCAGCTTCTTATGAAGCAGCGTCGGTGGCCCGAAGCACGAGATGTTCTGACTGACATTTTGGATCAGAGATCAAGCAGCAAATTTTTGACGAGATCACTTCGCGCCCAGGCCGCTGCCTGGGCCGGAGACGAAAAAACTGCGCGACGCGACATCGAAGCAATCAGGAAAATGAGTGGTCGAGAGGGGGTTGCAACCCGACTTGAAATTGAACTACTTGCCGCTCAAAGGCTTATTCCTCAAGCTGAGGCGCTTCTCAGCACATTGAAAGTCATGACGCCGCAAGATTATTTGCTGCAAGCTCGCGTCCTAGATGTCAAAGCTGAACTCACTGGGACCGGGATGTCGGAAGCTCAGCGATTGCGGACCAGGGCCCAGGAGCTAAGGCAGCAATACGGAGGTGGACAAGATGCATATGAAGAATAGTTCATGTCGTGGTTCGGCGCGAGCATTGGTAATAATGCCGGTATATATTGAGACGGCTAGTAGTTGTCAGCCTTGGGTCGTGCTTGCTCCAGGGAGGCTCCGTCCGGATCAACGGATCTTTCGGGCGCTGCGGAGCCGTTGCTCTTGGCTCGACGTCGTAGGTTTTACCGCGACGAAATCGTCAGCATCGAGGGTATGTCCGAACTCGTGAGCAAGGCTGACATCGAGAAAACCCGAGAGCAGGGCGATGCCTTTTGCAGCTAAAAGGTCTCGCGCTCCCCCGTTGGCGCGAAGGCGCTTAAGGGGATCTTTCTGGTCGTGTAGCAGCGCAGTGACCACAGTGCGATCCACAACACGACCGAGATTCTCCTCGAAGAACAGTGCCGCCCTGGGCTTGCCGTAGCGGATGTCGTTGCGGAGCCGTCGAAAGAGCTCCATGTCGATGCCGTCCCAGCGACTTTTCGGCCAAGGCATATCGACGACGATCCAAAGGATCGACTTGCGCCCAGCCGCTGAGACGGTTCGTTTGCGATCGCGGTTACCACCGCTGGTCAAATTGGCGGGGCGAGCCAACATGACGCCCATACTTGAGATCCGGTCGTCTTCGTTTGAGATCACCAGGAGAAGCGGCTCGTCGTTGCGGAAACTCTCCGGCGGAACCATCCAGTCCCGACCCACCGTATGTTTGATGTCGATATCGTGCTCGGCCAAACGCATGTCCCGAGAGATACCGATGGGCGCATCAAGGTAGTCGCGAAGAAAATGCTCGACCTTGGTGCCGATGAACGCCTTCTCCTGGCGATCAAGCTGGCCGACGCTCGTCCGGCCAGTGCGGACGGAATCGAGGACGAATTCGATCGCCTCGACCATCTTTTCGGCAAACAGGCGGGCGGGCTTGAGCGCCATGCGCGCGCGGATTTCGTCGGCTATGGTCGACAAAACGAGATAGTCGGGATGAGACGAAGCGAGCGTGTCGGTCACCGAGATGCGATTCTATAGGTTGCCTTGAGTTTTCTTATCACGAGCGCTGAAGGATTCGGCGAAGCGTTGCCGCAGCCCTCTTTTCCCGGGAGGGTTGCGCCCGCATGGCCGACAAACTGACCACTCCCGTTCGCAGCGCGTTGATGGGGCGTGTGCGCAACAAGAACACCGCACCTGAAACGGCGGTCCGCCGTGTGCTGCACGCCATGGGCTATCGGTTCCGTCTACACAGCAAGCAACTACCGGGCACACCCGACATCGTGCTCGCGCGTCACCGCACAGCGATTATGGTCCATGGGTGCTTCTGGCACGGTCATCAGGGGTGCCGTCGAGCGAAACTTCCGGAAACGAGAAGGGAGTTCTGGGAATCGAAAATCGACCGCAACATCGCTCGCGACGGTGCCGCGCTCGCCGAGCTGGAAAAGCTTGGCTGGCGGTCTTTGGTGGTATGGGAGTGCGAGCTCAAGGACGATGAAGCCTTGCGCCAGCGATTAAGAAGCCACTTTGAGGGGACGACGAAATAGGAATGGCGCGACGTCCGAAGACCAACGAACCGGAAACCCTGCGCGCCGACTTGGCGAAACTGATCGACGATTTTACGCGGACATTGAGCGAGGAGAGCCTTCGCAAACAGGTCCAAGCCCTGGTGCCGGCGTCGCGCGCCCTTAGGGACCTGGGCGCTTCGTTGGTCCAGGCAGACCGTCCGATGTCCGGGCGCGAGCGCATTCTGGCTTATCTTCGCGCCAATGTCGGTCAGGTGGTCCCGGGAGAAGAATGCATGATCGTCGCTGGTATCGGCGATTATCCGCGACGGATCCGCGAGTTGCGCTGCGAAATGGGGTGGCCAATCCTGTCGGGCGTGGCGGCTAAGGAAATGCGTGAGGCAGCCGCCGAAGAAGGCACCTCTGCCGAGTTAGCGCAGGCGTTCCCGCCGATGGCGGTGGACGACTACATGTTGGTGGAAGATCGGCGTGACGAGGATGCAGCCCGGCGCTGGAAGACTGCCAATTCCATTCGCCGTAGCGACGAAGGCGTGCAGTCCAAGATGCTAGCTTATCTACGCGCCAACGTCGGCAAACACGTGACCAGTGAGGAGCTGCGCTACGTGGCTGGCGATGCGACCGAGTGGGCCAGACGAACGCGGGAGTTGCGGACCGAGGAAGGCTGGCCGGTGATCACCCGTTTTAGCGGAGACCCGAGTCTCGCCGTCGGGATCTACATCCTGGCCGAAGACAAACAGTCGCCGCCGCATGATCGGTACATTAAGGAGATCGTCCGGCGCGAGGTGATGGAACGCGATGATTGGAGCTGTCGTTGGCGTGGATGTGGATGGTCGCACGATCGAGCGATGTTCGACCCACGATTCCTAGAGGTTCATCACATTCAGGCGCACGCCAAGGGCGGCTCCAACGCGGCGGTGAACCTGGTGACCCTATGCAACTTACATCATGACGAGACCCACCGTTCGGGCCAGCTAGACCTTGAGCCTTAAGCGGCTACCCGCGCATAGGCCGCATCGAGCAGACCCTTGACCACTTTGGAAATCGCGCCGCCCAAATGGGGCGGCACGGCGTTGCCGATCTGGCGGGCGATCTCGGTCTTAGTGCCGACAAACTCGAAATCGTCTGGGAAGCCCATCAGCCGGGCGGCTTCTCGGTGCGTGATGGGCCGATGCTGCTCGGGATGCAGGTAGCGGCCCTTTTCGGGCTTGAAGAACTCAGTCCGAATGGTGACCGACGGGCGGTCCCACCACAGGCGGCCGAACAGGTCGGTACCGCCGCTAGTCTTGCGGATCCAGCAGTCCGGAGTGATCTGTGGCGCATTTCGTTGCAGGTCAAACCGGTTGCCGCCAGGCGGCACGGCCTTGTAGCGGGCAATGCTTTTGTCGGTCGGCGTCCGCCCGAAATGCAGATTGTACGGGGGGGGCGCGTCGGGGCGGATTTCGGTGCCGACGGGTTTGGGAAGGTCGGCGATTTCATCACGCACGGTCCGCCAGGCCGGAAGGTTACTCTTCAGGCTAGGCGCGGCATGTGATGCCATAGGCGGGAAGTTAGGCAGCACGTTCATGTCGCGCCGCCAGCCGATGATTACCGTCCGTTTGCGTGTTTGCGGGGAGCCATAGTCGGCAGCCAGCAGCACATCGGCCACCACATCAAAACCCATGGCGTCGGCCCGCTCACGGATCAGCGCAAACTCCGGCGACTTGAAGAGCTCAGCAACATTTTCGATGACGAAGACGCGCGCGCCGCTACGCTCGACGATGTCCATGTACGGCTGCCAAAGGGCGCGCCGGGAATCACCGCTGCGTCGTTTGTTGAGAAGGCTGAAGCCCTGGCAAGGCGGGCCGCCGATTACGACGTCGGCTTGAGGGATGTCGCGATCTTCCGCTACGCGCGCTTCGATGTCGCCGCAGTCGGCGTGATCGCCGAAATTGGCCGCGTAAGTCAGCGTCGCAGCCTTGTCGAAATCCAAGGCCCAAACGCTTTCGAAGCCGCCGCCGAAGCGCTTGTCGGTGAACCCCAGGGTCATGCCGCCAGCACCGGAGAAGAGGTCGATCACACGATAGGCCATAGAATCCTCATGACGCGAGCCGCCGATGATCGGGGGCGATCCGTTTCGATGAACCAGTTCACGGTATCAGGTTCCCCAATCGTTCTGAATCGGGAAAATTTGAACCTGAGGCGAAATTCGCATCCTTAGTAAGTCGCGCATTTGCACCCGATTCGACCTCGTCGCCGACGTCGAACTGGGATGATGCAGCTTGGCGCTTGGCTGGCGATGGTCCTTGGCTTCGATCTGAGGTCGAAGCTTTTGCGCCGGTTTCCGCCCAGGCGAGAACGTCTGCTGAACCGTAAACTACACGGCCGCCGAGCTTTCTGTAGGCTGGGCCGGTACCATGGCTACGGTGCTTTTCCAGGGTTCTCGCGGAGAGCCTCAGCAACTGCGCCGCTTCTGCAGTTGAGAGATAGCGCGGCGGGTTTTGGGTGTCGAAAGCAGAAGGCAGTGTCTTCGCTTGGGAGGAGCCCATCATTTTCACTTCTGCCCACGCAAAGAGATCGGCCAGGGCGTAGAGCACCTGGTCATCAGTCTGTTGATAGGCGGGACCGCCCCCATACGCCCTGTAGCGCTTAAGTTGATCGAGAGAAATCCGAAGCAGTTGCGCTGTCTCGGTCTCGGAAAGATCTCGGACGGGGATGTAAGTATGGCAGGTATCCATAATGATAACCCTGGTTGCGCCCAGTGACGCTATGACGGGCTTTGCGATCCCGATCTCGTGCTCGAAGCCCACGCGAACACGGAAATTCGCGTGTTAGAGAGCTCCCGCGTAGATGTAGTGGTCGCCGTCTTTCGATTCTGCGCGCCATTTTCCTAAAATCATGAAACTGCCCGCCGCCGGTCGCGCCGTCGTCCGCGCTAACGGCCGGCCAGGGCCGACTCCAGGCACTTTACGATGCTGTCGCCGCTGAAAGGTTTCTTCAGGAAGCAGGCGGCGCCGAGGGCGAGGCCGCGGGCGCGGGCGCGGGCGTCGTCGAAGGCGGTGATCAGGATGACGGGGGTGGCCAGGCCGCGTTCGCCCAGGGCCAGTTGCAGGTCGAAGCCGGAGAGGCCGGGCATCTGGACGTCGCTGATCAGGCAGTCGGCGCCGGACGAGACCTCCGACGCCAGGAAGGCGGCGGCCGAGGCGAAGGTGGCGACGCGGTGGCCCAGCGAGCGGATCAGGGCTTCCAGGGAAGCCCGGACGGCTTCGTCGTCGTCGACCACGGCAATCAACGGGGCTTGCGACACCTACTCGTCCCTTCCGGTCCCGCCGGGGGCGCGCGGACTGGCGGCGGGCGGCGGGTGGGATCTATCTGCCCCAGACCGGCCGGCGGCGGAATCATACTCGGGTGTATGGCGTCATGTCGCAGGGGCGACGCCGAGCAGCTCGGCCATGCGCACGAACTCCAGCATCGAGCGCGCCTCCATCTTCCGCATGGCCGAGCCGCGGTGGATCTTCACCGTGATCTCGGAGAGCCCGATCTCGAAGGCGATCTGCTTGTTCATCAGGCCGGCGGCGACCAGGGCCATGACCTGGCGCTCGCGGGCGGTGAGGGTGTCGTAGCGGCGGCGGGCCTCGTCGAGCCCCGAGCGTTCAGCGCGCTGGGCCTGGTCGCGGCCGATGGCGGTGGTCACCGCGTCGAGCATGTCCTGGTCGCGGAAGGGCTTGGCCAGAAAGTCGACGGCGCCGGCCTTCATGCCGCGCACGGTCATCGGGATGTCGCCGTGGCCGGTCATCAGCACCACCGGCATGCGGATGTCGGCGGCGTTGAGCTGGGCCTGGAAGTCGAGGCCGCTGACGCCGGGGAGCCGTACGTCCAAGACGAGGCACCCCGCGTCGTGCGCATGTCCGGAGCGAAAGAAGTCCTGGGCGTTGCCGAACAGGCGCGTCTCCAGCCCGACCGAGCGGAACAGGCTGTCCAGGGCTTCGCGTATGGCCCCGTCGTCGTCGACAATGTGCACCGTCGGAACCGACATGAGGGCGATAGCTGGACCAACCACTGCGCGCCGTCAATAAAGGGGCGCAACCTTCGGTGATCTCGATGCGCGACCACCCCGACGTCTTGAACGTTTCGACCGAATCCCTGCTCGGCCTGCTGGACACGGCCCGCGAGCCGATCCTGGTGCGCGACCTGGAGGGGCGGATCCTGTTCTGGAACCAGGGGTGCGAGGCGCTGTACGGCCACAGCCGCGAGGCGGCCCGCCACGCCCATGCGCCGCGGTTGCTGGAGACGGTGTTCCCGGCCCCGCTGGAGGAGATCAACGCCCGCCTGCTGGCGCAGGGCGCCTGGCGGGGCGAGGTCACCCGGCGGCTGGCCGACGGTCGCCAGGGGGTGATCGACCTGCGCTGGTCGCTGCGCCGCGACGCCTCGGGCGCGCCAGCCGAAATCCTGGAGACCGGCCGCGACGTCACCGAGGCCCGCAAGGCCGAGGAGGCCCTGCGGCGCAGCGAATACCGCTTCCGCAACGTGTTCCACGCCATGAGCGTGTCGTTCTGGGAGCTGGATTTCTCGGCCCTGGCGGGAATGTTCGGGGCCCTGCGCGCCAAGGGCGTGACCAGCCTGCGGGCCCACATCGCCGAGAACCCGCGCTTCGTGCGGCAGATGATGGAGGCCAGCCAGGTCGTCGACGTCAACGAGAAGTCGCTGCAGCTGTTCGAGGCCACGCGCGAGCAGCTTCTGGGTCCGGTCGACCGCTTCTGGCCGCCGAGCAGCGAGCACGTCTTCGCCGCCAGCGTCATCGCCGCCCTGGAGAAGAAGCCGCATTACGAAAGCGAGGCGCGGTTCCGCACCTATGATGGTCGCGAGTTCGACGGCCTGTTCACCTGCTGCTATCCGCGCGAATACCTGCCGCAGGGGGCGACCCTGGTCGGGGTCATCGACATCACCGACCGCCTGCGCGCCCAGGAGGATCTGCAAAGGGTGCAGGCCGAGCTGGCCCATGCGGCGCGGATCTCGACCCTGGGCGAGCTGACCGCCTCGATCGCCCACGAGGTCAACCAGCCGCTGTCGGCCATCGTCACCAACGGCGAGGCGGGGCTGCGCTGGCTGAAGCGCGAGACGCCGGACCTGGAGGAGGTGCGCCGGGCCTTCGACCGGATGATCGGCGAGGCCAACCGCGCCTCGGGCGTGATCGGGCGCATCCGCACCATGGCCGTCAAGGGCGAGCCGGAGACGACGCGGCTGGCGCTCGGCGCGCTGGTCGAGGACGCCGTGCTGCTGGTGCGGCGCGAGCTGACGGCCAATGGGGTGGCCCTGCGCGTGCAGGTTCCCGCCGACCTGCCGGAGGTGGACGGCGACCGGGTCCAGCTGCAGCAGGTGCTGGTCAACCTGATGGTCAACGCCGTGCAGGCGATGGCGGATACCGATGCGCAGGAGCGGGTGCTGACCGTTCGCGGGGCCGTGGAGGACGAGGCGGTGGTGCTGTCGGTGGCCGACAGCGGGCCGGGCGTGGCGCCCGAGCGCCTGCCGCAGCTGTTCAACGCCTTCTACACCACCAAGTCCGGCGGGATGGGCATGGGGCTGTCGATCTGCAAGACCATCGCCGAGGCCCATGGCGGGACGATCGTCGTGACTTCGGAGCCGGGGGAGGGCGCGCGGTTCGATCTTCGACTGCCCCTGGCGGCCGCGTCGCAAGAGGTCGATTGATGAATTTTGCTCATCGAGCCGTGAAAGGCTGAGCGGCTAATTTTACGATCGCGCGCGCGCTAGATTGGCCCCGCAAGATCCCTCGCGGGTCTTCCTCCCCCAAAAAGCCAATCGGAACATCCTGCACATGGCCATCAAAGCCTATGGCGCCTTCGCCGCCGACAAGCCGTTGGAAGCGATGGACATCACCCGCCGCGCCGTCGGCGCGCACGACGTCCAGATCGAGATCGCCTATTGCGGCGTCTGCCACTCCGACCTGCACACCGTGCGCTCGGAATGGGCCGGCACCCTCTTCCCCTGCGTGCCCGGCCACGAGATCGTCGGTCGCGTCTCGGCCGTCGGCGGTTCGGTCAGCCGCTTCAAGGAAGGCGACGTGGTCGGCGTCGGCTGCATGGTCGACAGCTGCAAGCACTGCCACTCGTGCGACGACGGCCTGGAGCAGTTCTGCGAGAACGGCTTCGTCGGCACCTATAACGGCCCGACCGAAGACGCCCCCGGCCACACCCTGGGCGGCTATTCGCAGCAGATCGTCGTCAATGACGGCTTCGTGCTGAAGATCAGCCACCCCGAGGAGCAGCTGGCCGCCGTGGCCCCGCTGCTGTGCGCCGGCATCACCACCTGGTCGCCGCTGCGCCACTGGAACGTCGGTCCGGGCAAGAAGGTCGGTATCGTCGGCATCGGCGGCCTCGGCCACATGGGCGTCAAGCTGGCCCACGCCCTGGGCGCGCACGTGGTGGCCTTCACCACCTCGGAAGCCAAGCGCCAGGACGCCCTGGACCTGGGCGCCGACGAGGTCGTGGTGTCGCGCAACGCCGATGAGATGGCCGCCCACGCCAACTCGTTCGACTTCATCCTCAACACCGTCTCGGTCAGCCACAGCCTCGACGCCTTCACCGCCCTGCTGAAGCGCGACGGGACCCTGTGCCTGGTCGGCGTGCCGGAACACGCTCACCCGAGCCCGGACGTCGCCGCCCTGATCTTCAAGCGCCGGTCGATCGCCGGCTCGTTGATCGGCGGCATCGCCGAGACCCAGGAGATGCTCGATTTCTGCGCCGAGCACGGCATCGTCTCCGACATCGAGATGATCAAGATCCAGGAGATCGAGACCGCCTACGAGCGCATGCAGAAGAGCGACGTGAAGTACCGCTTCGTGATCGACAGCGCCTCGCTGGCCGAGGGCTGACGGGCCGGGTCCGCGCGGCGTCGAAAGCCGCGCGGACCCACCTCGCAAGGTAGCGATCCCATACCTGGGTATGACCCCGCCAAACCCAGGGACTGCGACGATAAGCGCGGGTGCGATGGCGACGTGCGTCGCGCTCGCAGAACAATGATCCTCGAAAACGAAGGGGCCCGTCGGGGCGCCCGCAGTCAGGGATCGAAACCATGTCCTTCCTCGCCCCGTCATCCTTCTCCGACGCCGCCCCCTCCACCGGCCTGATGGCCGCGCGGGAACTGGCGGGCGAGCCCCGCGGCTTCGCCGACCTGCGCGAGGTGCTCGGCGCCCTGGAACGGTCGCTGGAGCGTTCGGCCGAGCCGGAGGCCGCCACGGCCCGGGCCCTGATCGCCAAGGCCTCGGCCCTTGTCGTCGGCGTCGCCGCGCCGCAGGTTGCGCCGGCCGTGCAGGGCGGCCTCGCCCCCTGGCAGGCCCGCAAGCTGCGCAAGCACATCGACGAGGGCCTGGAGGGCGATCTCAGCACGGCGGCCCTGGGCGCCCTGGTGGCGCTCAGCCCCAGCTATTTCGGCCGCGCCTTCAAGGTCACCTTCGGCCAGACGCCGCACGCCTATGTCACCCGTCGGCGGCTGGAGGCGGCCCAGTACATGATGCTGACCACCCGCGAGCCGTTGAGTCAGATCGCTTATCTTTGCGGCTTCGCCGACCAGTCGCACCTGTGCCGGCTGTTCCGCCGCGCCATGGGCGCCGCGCCCCAGGCCTGGCGCCGGGCTCACCGCCTGGCGGCCTGAGCGCGCCAGGGTTAGGTGTGGGCGGCTAACCCGCCCGGGCGCGCGCCCGAGATAGGGTTCCTCTCCACTACGCGACCGTTCCGGCCACACGTCGCGCGTGTCCCGCCGATCCGCGCCAAACCTTTCCCGGGAGACTTCCAGGAGAGACGGCCATGGCGAAGTGGTTGAAGAGCGGTGCGGATGCGGGCGTTGTGGCGGCGGCGGACCGTGCGGTGCGCGAGACGGTGGAGGGGATCCTCGCCGACGTGGCGGCGCGGGGCGATGCGGCGGTGCGCGAGCTGTCGGC
>NZ_JBWKNI010000023.1:0-79936 GCF_059415485.1 Caulobacter sp. GW821-FHT10C03
TGCGGCGAGACGGGGTTATTATGCGGGTGGTTTGAGCGCGTCTGATCCAGAGCGGTGAGAAAGTTGTAAGGGGTTGGATTGGTTGGGGTTTGATCTGAGCTCGACGGGGATCCAGCTTCGTCTGTCCCCGTCAGCAGACCTCCAACCGTAAAATCCCCGCGAAAGCGGGGACCCAGGCTTTTTCTGAAACGCGTGGCGCTCGACGATAAAACACCTGGGTCCCCGCTTTCGCGGGGATTTTACGGGGAGGGCGTTCGGCGGGTTGGAAGCTGAGAACGCCCCCCTCCGGCCCTTCGGGCCACCTCCCCCAGAGGGGGAGGATCTCTAAGCCATACCCTCGACGATCAGGTTCGGCAGCGCCGCGTCGTCGAAGTCGAGCCTCGGCCGGCCGATGCGCACGATGACGAGGTCCCGCGACGGCGAGACGTAGACGCGCTGGCCGCCGAAACCGTCGAAATAGATGAGGTCGTCGGCGATGAACGGCGCGGAGTGCGGGGCGGCGTAGGCGGTGGAGGGGCCGTAGAGGCGCTTGCCGTTCTCGATGGGGGCGGCGCGCCAGACCAGCAGGCCGTAGGCGGGGTTGAGCGGGTTCTCGGCGGTGATCGTGGCGATCCAGTCGGCCGGCAGCACCTGGCGGCCGTCGATCTGGCCGCCGCCGGCGACCAGACGGCCCAGCTGAAGCCAGTCGCGAGCCCGGGCCTGGAGGCCGGCGAAGAAGCGGGGCTCGCCGTCCTCGCGCTCGACCCACAGCCGCGCGTCGGCGCCGCCCATCGGACCCCACAGCGCCTTCGACAGATAGGTCGCCGCGTCGCCCAGCCCCTTGGCCGCGACGGCGCGCGACAGGGCCAGGCCCGCCACCTGGGCGGCGACGTTGTAGTAGTCGAAGACCTCGCCGGACGGCCGCTGCGCCTGGACGGAGAGGGCGGTCTCGCTGATGCGGTCGCCGAGCATCAGGGCCAGGGCCACCGGATCGCCCTTGTCGAGGCTGTGCACGGTGAGACCCGAGCTCATGCCCAAGAGGTGGCGCAGCGGGATCTGGCCGCGCGGATCGTCGCGCCATTCGGCGATGTAGAGGCCGAGCGGATCGTCGATCGAGCCGATCGCCCCGTCGCGGATGGCCGCGCCGTAGAGCAGGCCCAGCGCCGACTTGTGCATCGAGAAGGTCTCGAACAGGCTGTCCTTGGTGACGTGCGGAGCGTAGGCCTCGTGGCGCAGCGCGCCGCCGGACCAGACCAGCAGGGCCAGGCCGTCATAGCTGTCGGAGAAGGCCTGGGCCGCGTCGAGGGCGGCCTGCGAGACCCCGCCGGCGACGACCGGTGAGGCGTCCGGCGCGGCCGCGCCGGCGACGGGTCGCAAGGGGGCGTAGCCGTGGATCTCGTCCACGCCGCGTCCGTTCATCGTCGTCATCCCAAGCCCCCGGAACCGTCACTGAAAACCCCGTGACCCTAGGCTCTAGCGCGGTTCGCAAACGGTTGCGCGCAAAGGCGCCCGCACAGCGGATAGGCGTTCTGTGACCCCTGTGAATCGAGGTCGCGAGGACTAGCGTCGAGCCTGGAATTTCAGCGTCCCGGGGAATGCGCCATGACCTTCGTCGTCCGTTCGGTCGAACCTCAGACGGAGGGGGCGAAGGCCTTCCTCGCCAAGCGTCGCAAGCAGCTCTTCATCGGCGGCGCCTGGGTCGACGCCCATGGCGGCGACACCTTCCCGACCAAGGATCCGGCCACCGGCGTCGTCCTGGCCGAGATCGCCAAGGGCGGGGCGGCCGATGTCGACGCCGCCGTGGCCGCCGCGCGCAAGGCCTTCGACGGCGGCGAGTGGCCCTCGCTCACCCCCATGCAGCGCTCGCGCCTGCTGTGGACCCTGGCCGACCTGATCGAGGCCAATATCGACGAACTGGCCGAGCTGGAGACGCTTGACCAGGGCAAGCCGCTGTATGTCGGCCGCTGGGCCGAGATCCCGGGGGCGGTGAACCAGTTCCGCTACTATGCGGGCCTGGCGACGGCCATCGAGGGCCGCACGATCGACAGCTCGATCAACTATCAGCCGGCCGGCAAGCAGATGGCCAGCTGGACCCTGCGCGAGCCGGTGGGCGTGGTCGCCGCCATCGTGCCGTGGAACTCGCCGCTGGTGCTGACGGCCATGAAGCTGGCGCCGGCCCTGGCCGCGGGCTGCACCGTGGTGCTCAAGCCCGCCGAAGACACCTCGCTGACCGCCGTGCGTCTGGCCGAACTGGTGCAGCAGGCCGGCTTCCCGGCGGGCGTGCTGAACCTGGTGACGGGCCTGGGCGGCGAGGCGGGCGCGGCCCTGGCCGCGCACCATGACGTCGACAAGGTGGCCTTCACCGGCTCGACCCCGACGGGGCGGGCGATCCTCGACGCGGCCAAGGGCAACCTCAAGAAGGTCAGCCTGGAGCTGGGCGGCAAGTCGCCGGTGGTGATCCTGCCCGACGCCGACCTGGATCTGGCAATCCCCGGCGCGGCCAACGCCATCTTCTTCAACGCCGGCCAGGTCTGCGTGGCCGGCTCGCGGCTCTACGCCCACCGCTCGATCTACGACCGGGTGGTCGAGGGCGTCGCGGCCCAGGCCAAGGGCTTGCAACTGGGCCATGGCCTGGATCCGGCGACCCACATGGGCCCGCTGGTGTCGCGCAAGCAGGCCGACCGCGTGGCCGGCTTCGTGGCCGGCGCGGCGGCGGCCGGCGCCGAGGTGCTGACCGGCGGCGTGCAGGGCGGCGACGAGGGCACGTTCGTGACCCCGGCCGTGGTGGCGCGGGTCACCCCCGACATGGCCATCGTCCGCGAGGAGGTGTTCGGCCCGGTCGTCGTCGTCCAGGCCTATGACGAGATCGACGAGGTGGTGGCCGCCGCCAACGACAGCGAGTTCGGCCTGGCGGCCAGCATCTGGACCGAGAGCCTGTCGCACGCCCACCGCCTGTCGCGCCGCATCAAGGCCGGCACAGTGTGGATCAACTGCCACTCGATGTACGACAACGCCCTGCCGATCGGCGGGGTCAAGGCCTCGGGCTGGGGGCGCGACAGCGGCCAGGTCGCCCTCGACGGCTACCTGGAATGGAAGACGGTCTGCGCGGTCGTCTGATGAGCCTGGACATCGTCGAGATCGCCGTCGGCGATCGCACCGTGGGCCTCGCCGTGGCGCGGCCCGCCGGGCCGGCCAAGGCCGCGGTTTCCTTCTCGCACGGGGCCTTCTCGGCGCCGGGCAAGTATGCGGCCCTGCTGGAAGGCTGGGCGGCGCGGGGCCTGCTGGTCGCAGCGCCCCTGCATGTCGACAGCACCGACCACCCGCAGCGCGAGGCCTACGACCAGGGCGCCGTCTGGCGCACGCGGCTGGAGGACCAGGCCGCGACCCTGGACTGGCTGGCCGGGCAGGGGCGTTTCGGCCTCGCCGCCGCCGGGCACTCGTTCGGGGCCTTGCTGGCCCTGGCGGCCGGCGGGGCCAGCGTGCTGGCGCCGCCCGGCGCGCCGACGCTCGACAGCCGGGTGAAGGCCGTGGTCGCCCTGTCGCCGCCGCCCGCCACGCCGCCGCTGATTTCGGTCGAGGGTTTCGCGAGCACGACCGCGCCGCTGCTGGTGCAGACCGGCGACGCCGACGTGCTGCCCGGGTTCGTCGATGACTGGCGCCTGCGCCTGATCGCCTATGAGGCTCCGTCGCCGGGGGATCGCCACGCGCTCGTGCTGCCTGGTGTCGATCACTATTTCGGCGGGCTGATCTGCCGGCCGGAGCTGCCGGGACCCGCGCAGGCCGAGGGACTGGCGCAGGCGATCGCGGCTTCGGCCGACCTGGTGCTCGCCCACGCCGCCGGCGACGCCGAAGCCGCCGCGCGCTTGGCCGCACGGGCCGCCGATCCGAGCTTCACCACCCGCTGACCGTTCTGCGGATAGCGGGTCCGCCGGACCTTTCAGGACGTTTCGGCGGGGGTAAAGTCCTTCATCGAAACAAGGTTTTAGAGGTGCGTCATGGAAGCTCCGGCACTGGCCCAGCGCGGTCGCGCGTCGCTCGATTTCCAGGCGGGCGTATCGAAGGCGACCTTCGGCCTGCACTTCGCCTCCGAGGCGGAACTGGCCATGAAGGGCGTCAACGCCCAGACCCTGCCCGACGACATGGATGAGCGCCACGCGCTGGTCGTCGAGACCCTGGCCGACTCCAAGATCTTCAAGATCCGCGAGCTGTTCGGCGAATGGGCCTCGCGCACCCACGGCGCGCACTGCGACGAAGCCTTCGAGGAGCGCCGCGCGGTTCTCGAGCCCTACCTCAAGACCCTCGACGAAGGCCCGGCCACGCTGGACTACGGCGACGGCGAGACCCCGCCCAGCTACTGGAGCAAGGTCTGGTTCCACCGCACCACCGGCGGCTGGGACCACATCGACCACACCGGCTACGTCCATGGCGAACTGGTGCACAAGCAGCTGGTGGCGCGTGGCTATGGCGGCGACATCTTCGGCCAGCGCCGGGCGGCCGCCCAGCAGGCCCCGCGCCGCGACTACAAGGAAATCCTCGATATCGGCTGCGGCTCGGGCCACTTCACCCAGGCCCTGCAGGAAACCTTCCCGGAAGCCCAGATCACCGGCATCGACTGGTCGGCCCGCATGCTCGAACAGGCCCGCCGCGTGGCCAACGAGAAGGGCTGGAACTGGAAGCTGATGGTCAAGGGCGGCGAGAACTCCGGTTTCGCCGACGAGAGCTTCGATCTCGTGACCACCTTCATCCTGTTCCACGAGGCCCCGCCGCGGATCATCAAGTCGATCCTGGAAGAGGCCTTCCGGATGCTGAAGCCGGGCGGCGACATCATCATGGCCGACGTGCCCCGCTACGCCGAGATCGATAAGATGGCGTCCTGGCGCTACGACTACCTGGCCAAGTGGGGCGGCGAGCCCTACTGGCGCGCCTCGGCGAGCATGGACCTGGTGCAGATCTGCAAGGACATCGGCTTCGTCGACGTCGAGGGCGCCACCCAGGCCCCGACCCACGCCTACTACGTGCTGCGCGCCCACAAGCCCGCCTGATCCTTCCGACAACGAGCGAGCGACATGAACGCGATGACTCCGAAGACCTTCGAGCGCCCGATCTCCGAGCCGGTGAACCGCCGGATGCTGACCGCCGACCAGATCGACGACCTGGGCGAGGCGATCCTGTCCCTGACCCGCGAGGTCTGGGTGCTGACCGACCGCGTGCACGTGCTTGAAGCCGTGCTGGAAAGCCACGGCGTGCTGGCCAATGCGGAAGTCGACAACTTCCAGCCGGGCCCTGAGCTGCAGGCCCAGCTGAACGCCAAGCGCGACGCCATCGTCCAGAACCTGCTGCGTTCCCTGCGGGCGGCGCCCGAGGCGCGCAGCTAAAGAGTCCCCGCTGCATCTGCGCAGTGAGAGCCTGGCGCGGTCGGAAACGACCGCGCCTTTTTTTGTGCGTGGGTGGGAGAGGCGGCGCTCTTTGAAACCTCTCCCATGGGGAGAGGGAGGGGCCCGCGCCGGAGGCGTGGGAGGGTGAGGGGGTATGCCGTTGGCGGTCCCATCCCCTGGCCTGATTGGCCGACGCTTCTGATGTTCGATCGTGGATCTGTCGGTGAGGGTGTAACCCCTCACCCTCCCAGGCTTCGCCTGGGCCCCTCCCTCTCCCTATGGGAGAGGTTCTCCAAAGATGGGAGAGGTCTGTTAAAGCCCCAGCGCCCCGGGGTTCATCACCCCCTTCGGATCCACCGCCGCCTTGACCGCGCGCACCAGATCCAGCGCCGGGCGCTCCAGCACATCGGCGTACGGGTAGAGCTTGCCGAGCTGGAAGTGCACGGCGTCGTGCTGGCCGTAGAGCGCGATGATCTGGGCCTTGAGCCTGTGCACGAAGGCCGTGGTCTCGGGATCCTCGGCGTACTGGGGCAGGCTGGCCAGGTGCTCGGCCGGCAGGACGCCGGCGTGGTAGGCGGTCTGCTCGCCGGGCCAGTAGAGGGCCACCTCGTAGAGGAAGCCGGACGGGCGCAGCACCTCGAACATGCCGCCGCGCCAGACGCCGCGGGCGGTCATTTCCTCGGCGTGGCTGGCGTACAGGGCCTCGAGCGCCGCGTGGAAGGCGGCGACCTGGCTGTGGGGCAGGACGCCGTTCATCGGGGCCCAGCGCTCGCCCTTGGGACCGAGCACGTTGTAGAGCGGGGCGAACGGCATGCCGCGCACGATGGTCGGCATGGTGTTGGGGATCTCGACCCCCTCGGCCGTCATCAGGGTGCGCAGGCGATCCAGCCGCGCCTTGGCCTCGCGGTCATCGACCCCTTCGAGGATGTAGTGGACCATGTACTCGGCCTTGCGCAGGGCGCGGTCGCCGGCCAGGGCCATTTTGGTCAGCTGGCGCAGGCCGGCGGCCAGCGACGGCGAGCTCTTCAGCACGGTCAGGGCCATCTGCACGACGGCGGCGTTGTCCTGGCGGGCGATCTGGCCCTGGGCCAGCGGCGCGTCGATGGCGAAGTGCTCGTCGTCGAGATTCTCCAGCGCCGCCGCCCGCATGGCGCGGGCCAGGCTGGGCAAGTCGGAGAAGGCGAACGAGGCGCACTGGAAGGCGGGCTTCCTGGCGATCAGCGGCAGGGTGATGCGCGCCTTGATCCCGAGCGCGCCGCAGTCGCCCAGGAACAGGCCGCACAGGTCGGGGCCATACCAGCGGGCGAAGGGCGAGCCGCCGCGAGCGGCCGAGCCGGTGCGCAGCAGCGAGCCGTCGGCGATCACCACGTCGAGCGACACGGCCGACTCCGCCGAGCTGCCGAACTGGCCCGACCCATGGCTGATGGCGTGCTGCGACATCGACCCGCCGATCGTGGCGGCCAGGCCCGAGAACGGGCCGAAGAACGGGGTGCGCAAACCCAGCGGATCAAGGGCGTCCTTCAGCTGAGCCCAGGTCACCCCGGTCTCGACCGTGACATAGGCGTCGGTCTGGTTGATCTCGACGATGCGGGAAAGGGCGCCGGTGTCGATCAGCACGGTGTCGGCGCGGGTCGCCAGATAGCCGTCGGTATAGGAGGCGCCGCCGCCGCGCGGGACGATGGCGACCCCGGCCGCGGCCGCCTCGCGCACGACCGCCTGTAGTTGCTCGACGTCGGCCGGACGGACCACGGCCAGCGGCGTCTCCAGGGTGCGATAGACGTCGGTGGCGAAGGGCAGGGCGGCCTCGCCCGTCAGGACGCCGTCCTTGCCGACGATCGCCTCCAGGCGGGCGAGGAGGCCAGCGGCGGCTGGGGCGGTACGCGTCTTGACGGGCATAGGCTCTACTCAGATCAGGTCTTGGGATCAGGTCTTGGCGATGTCTTCGATGGTGGCGCGGAAGCGCTCGGCCGTGTCGGCCGCGGCGGCTTCCGAGGCGTCCTTGCGGGCCAGGTAGAACAGGCGGCCCAGGAAGTCCTGGCGCCAGGCCTCGCGGGCCTCCAGGGCGGCCTGGTCGAGCTGCAGGGCCTCGATCTCGGCGGCCAGGTCCAGGCCCTTGGCAGCGTGGACGCGTTCGGCGGAATCGAGGCGGTCGTGCAGCACGGCCAGTTCGTTGGCCAGGACCATGATCATCGACATGGCCTGGTCGAGGCCCGGGGCCTCGTAGAACTGAGGGCGCTTGCCCTTGGCGTCGCGGATGACGTGCGGGCGCTCGGCCTGCGGAGCGTGGGCGTTCATCGTGTTGTTTCCCAAAAAAACTAGGAGCCGAACTGTGCTCAGGCCTTGCGGGCGATCAGGACTTCCCAGCCGCCGCCGGGGGCGTATTCGCCGGCGGCGAACTCACGGTCGGAGACCGCCGCGCTGGCGTCCTCGCTGTAGCCGGCGGCCTGCTGGGCCACGAACTCCATGATCGCCATCGGGGCGGTGTCGAACTTGACGCTTTCGGGCGGGAAGCCGGCGGCCTTGGCCAGGGCGACCTGGTCGGTCTCGCGCATGGCGCCCCAGAAGGGCTCGTTGTTGTACCAGGTCTCGTTGTCGAGGATGAACTGGGTGAACGGGTCCATGTTGTCGAACGGCGGAAGATCCGCGTGGATCATGTAGCCGCCGGGCGCCAGCAGGCGGTGGCATTCGTTGAAGATGCGCGGCATGGCCTTGCCGGACGTCTCGTGCAGCAGGATGTGGCTGACGATGAGGTCGAAGGAGCCGTCCTCGAAACGGGTCTCCTCGGCGTTCATCTGGGCGAAGTTGACTTCGAGGCCCAGGCCCGCGGCGCGAGCGTGGGCGTAGCGCACCTGAGGGGCGGCGACGTCGACGCCCCAGACTTCGGCGTCAGGGAACAGTTCCTTGTAGGGCAGGGTCGAGTGGCCGACCGTGCAGCCCAGATCCAGGATCCGCTTGGGCTTGAAGCCGTCGAGGCGACGGTTGACGTAGTTGCAGACCGAGCGGCCCATGTCGTCGTTGAACGGGCCCATATAGCCCATGGCGTAGAGATAGACGCCGCGGTCGTAGAGGGCGCCGGTCGAGATGTCGTCCGGGGTCACCGCGCCGGCATAGCCGCCGGGCATGCAGTGGATGTCGATCGAGGTGACGTAGCGCGGGGTCTCGAACGCCTCGGGCAGGTCGAGCTTGCCCTTGGCCGAGGCCGACAGGCCGCGGGCCTTCTCGATCAGGTCGGGCAGTTCGCGGTCGATCGTGACGTTGGTCGATTCCCAGAGCAGTTCCTGGGCGATGCGGTTGGCCGCCGCGTAGTGCTGGAAGTAGAGGTCCTTGACCATGGCCGAACGGATGTCGCGGCGGTCGGCGGGGGCGCGGCCATGCTCGCGCTCGAAGGCCTTGGCGGCGCGGACGCCGAACACGGGACCCAGGCCCGGCAGCAGACCCTGCTGGATGAACTGCTTGAAGCTCTTGGTGAATTCCTGGCGCGACGCTTCGTCGTGGGTCGGCTTGGGCAGGATCGGATGGTCGATCTGCTGGAAGGTGTTGAGCATCTCGGCGGACATGGCGGCCTCCAAACAGCCGGCCCGGAAGGGCGGCGCGAACTGACGCTAATCTGAAGGGGACCGATCAGTCAAAATATTGCGTTCAACGGATGCTCCGCTAGGCGGTCAGCACGCGGGGGAGGCAGGTGGTTAGTGTTCGGAGGCGCCCGGAAAATCCCTCTCTCTGAGAGAGAGGGAGGGGCGCGCCGCCGGAGGCGGGGGGAGGGTGAGAGGTTTCACCTTTGGCAGAAAAGGCCTGATCCCCTCGTCGGGGGCCGGGACGCAAAAGTCTTCGTCAGCCGGTGGAGCCAGACGGCGCTTAGTTCGGAGAGTTTGTTACCTCTCACCCTCCCGCCGCTGCGCGGCGGGCCCCTCCCTCTCTCAAAGAGAGAGGGATCATTCTCAGACCTGCACCGCCCCCGCATCGTACGCGAACAGGCCCAGGGTCTCTTCGTTCTTGATTTCGGTCATGCCGTAGAGGTGGGCCTCGTCGCCTTCCAGGCGGTCGGCGTTGAGGTTCGACTCGACCTGGATGAAGCCGCAGCGCTCCTTGCGGGCGGCCTCGTAGCGGGCCAGGGCCTCGGGGACGTCGGACGCGGCCTCGAAGGCGCGGGCCAGGACGAGGGCGTCCTCGATGGCGGCGGCGGCGCCTTGGCCCAGGAACGGGGTCATGGCGTGGGCGGCGTCGCCCAGCAGGGCCACGCGGCCGCCGCGCACCCAGGTCTTCAGCGGCTGGCGGGCGAAGACGGCCCACTTGTAGAGGGCGGCCGGGTCGATGGTGTCGAGCAGGGCATGGACGTCGCTGCTCCAGCCCTCGAAGGTCTTGCGCAGGTCGGCCAGGTCGGCGCGGATCGTCCAGCCTTCCTCGGCCCAGCCCTCCTGGCGGGCGAAGAACACCAGATTCAGCAGAGTCGAGTTGCGCAGCGGATAGCGCACGGCCATGCGGCCCGGGCCGATGTGAATGCCGGGGAAGTGGGCCAGATCCTCGAGCAGCGGACCCTCGACCGGCACGATGGCGCGCCAGACGACGTGGCCGGTGAAGTGCGGCTCGCCCGGGTCGAAGCCCTTGCGGACGCCCGACTTCACGCCGTCGGCGCCGATCACCGCGTCGCCCTTGATTTCAGTCCCGTCGGCCAGGACGGCGATCGCGCCGTCCGCGGTCGGCTCGGCGCTCACGCAAGGGCTGGACAGGCGCACCGTAGCGCGGCCGGTGGCCTCCAGGGCCTCGACCAGGATGGCGTGCAGGTCGGCGCGGTGGATGTAGACGTAGGGCGCGCCGTAGAGGTCGCGCACCTTCTGGCCGCGCTCGAAGGCGACCAGGTCGCGGCCGTCGGCCCAGTGCTGCACCCGCTGGCGCTGGGGCTCGACCCCGGCCGTGGTGATGGCCTCGGCTAGGCCCAGGTGGTGGTAGACGCGCATGGCGTTGGGGGCGAGCGTTACGCCGGCGCCGATCTCGCCCAGGGCCGGGGCCTGTTCCAGCACCTCGACGGTGTGGCCGGCGCGGGCCAGGGCGATGGCCGCGGTCAGGCCGCCGATGCCGGCGCCGGCGACGATCAGGTGCTGGGGACGCATGGGTAGTCTCCGAACTTAAGCGTAGGTCGCCGCGTCGGCCAGCAGGGCGTCCAGCCCGGCGACCGCGTTGAGGCGAGGAAGGTCGAGAATGTCGAGGCCGTCGGTCGTGCCTTCGGACCGCAGCTTGGCGAGCCATTCGGGCGCGTAGCGGGCCAGGCCGTGCAGCAGCAGCATCGGATGCAGGGCGATGGCGAAGCCGAGCTCCTGCAGCTCCGCGCCCGTGCGTACGGCGGTGATCCCGCCCTCGACGAGGTTGTGGACCAAGGGCACGCGGGCGGCGAAACGGTCGGCCACGGCCTTTGTCTCTTCCAGGGTGCGGGGACCCTCGACGAAGACGATGTCGGCGCCGGCCTCCAGATAGGCCTCGGCGCGATCCATGGCGGCTTGCGGGCCTTCGAC
This sequence comes from Caulobacter sp. GW821-FHT10C03, assembly GCF_059415485.1. NCBI lineage: Bacteria > Pseudomonadati > Pseudomonadota > Alphaproteobacteria > Caulobacterales > Caulobacteraceae > Caulobacter > Caulobacter sp. GW821-FHT10C03. The sequence continues at coordinate 10,862 of NZ_JBWKNI010000023.1, forward strand.
GCCCAGGGCGTCCGTGCGGGCGACGACCAGGGTCTGCGAGCGGGCGTCGAGCGCGGCGCGGACCTTGCCGACCATTTCGGGCAGCGGGATCACGCCCTTGCCGCGCATGTGGCCGCAGCGCTTGGGAAAGGTCTGGTCCTCGAGCTGCACGGCGGCGGCGCCGGCGCGTTCGAGCACCTTGACCGTCCGCTGGGTGTTCAGCGCGTTGCCAAAGCCGGTGTCGATGTCGACGATCAGCGGGATCTCGACGCGGTCGGCGATGGCCCGCACCGCGTCGGCCAGCTCGCCGACGCCGACCAGGCCGACGTCGGGACGGCCAAGGCGGGCCAGCGACAGCGCCGCGCCCGACAGGAAAGCCGCCTCGAAGCCGGCCTGCTCGACCAGCAGGGCCGAGAAGCCGTCGTAGCAGCCCGGCGCGGCCAGCAGCCGGCGGCGGCCGTCGGGGCCGGCCGCCAGCCGCTCGCGCAGGCGCTGGGCCGAGCTGTTCACTGGCCTGCGCCCGTCGGGATGTGGCTCTCGTGGTTGGCCAGATACCAGTCGGCGATCTCCTCGCGGGTGGCGAACCACACGCCCGGCAGGCTCTTGGCGTGCTGGATGAACTCGCGCAGGGCGCGGATCCGATAGGCCCGGCCCGAGACGTGCGGGTGCAAACCAACGTTCATCAGCCGGCCCGAGGTGGCGCCTTCCTTGTAGAGGACGTTCAGTTCCTCGATCAGCACGTCGCGGTATTCGTCGGTGGTGTGGCCGCGGCGGGTGAGCAGGGTGAAGTCGTTGATCTCGTTGGAATAGGGCGTCGAGACGATCGGGCCGTTGGGCGTGCGCAGCAGGTAGGGCTGATCGTCGTTGAGCAGGTCGCAATAGAAGGTGCAGCCGTGCTCGGCCAGGATGTCGGCGGTCTGCAGCGTGCCGCGCAGGGACGAGGACAGCCAGCCCTTGGCCCGCTTGCCGACGAAGCGCTCGTATTGCTCCAGCGAGCGCAGGACGATGTCGCGCTCCTTGGCCGGGTCATGGGCGAAGTCGGTCAGCAGTTCGCCCTGTTCCCAGTTGTGGGCCAGAAGCTCCCAGCCACGCTCCAGGCAGGCGTCGGTCATGGCCTTGCGGCGCTCGAAGGTCACCGCGTTGGTGGTGCAGCTGGCCTTGATCCCCATCTCGTCGAAGAGGTCGAACAGGCGCCAGATGCCCACCCGCTGGCCGTATTCGCGCCAGGTGTAGTTGGGGAAGTCGGGCGTATCGCCGGCCAGCACGTCGGGCAGGATCGGCGGCCCGCCGGCGTAGTACTTCTCCTTGGTCGGCTTGGTGAGGTCCCAGGTCTCCAGGTTGAAGGTCAGGACCAGGGCCACGCGCGCGCCGTTCGGCCAGGTCAGCGGCTTGCGGTGCGGAAGCGGAACGTAATCGTATTCCATACTGATGCCCTTTGATCCTTAGTGCTCGAGCAGGAGCGAGCCGAAGCCGTCGATCTTGTCGGTAATTCCCATGCTCCGAAGAGCATGCCAGTAAGTGGCGGTGTTGATGGCCACGACCGGCTTTTCCAGCCAGAACTCGGCAATGCCGGCGACCTTGGCGAAGGCCAGGTTGGTGCCGCACTGGACGACGGCGTCAGCGCCTTCGGACACCTCGATGGCCGCGCGCTTCAGCGTCTGCGGGCTCTCGTGGGCGATCAGCATCGGGGAGGGCGATTTCAGGCCCTTCACCTGGGTGACTTCGTAGCCCAGGTCCTCGAAGAACTTGCGCACCTGGTTGTCGCCGACCGGCATGTAGGGGGTGATGACCCCGATCTTCTTGATGCCGCCATAGGCCTTCAGCGCCGCATCGACGGCGGTGGAGCCCATCACGACCGGGACGCCCTTGGTGCGCTCCAGCATGCGCTGGGTCAGGCGCTCGGCGCCGTCCGCGCCGTCCCAGAAGGTTTCGGCCGACATGCCCATGACCACGCAGGCCGGGTCCATGCTCATGGCGACGTCGACGCTGTCCATCGTCGCGTCGCGAATGTTCTGCAGCATCACCATGAACGACTCGTCGTCGGTGACCTTGGTGTCCGGAATGGCGATCCGCTGGAAGTGGTTGGTGACGCCGCGCGGGCGCATGTCGTCGTATTCGGGCTGGACGCTCGTGTTGGTCGACGGCGCGATCACCGCATACTTCAGGCGGTGTCCCAATGAATCCGGCATGACGCTTCCCTCGACGTTTCGATGGCCGAGGAATGGCAAAGCCGGATCGTCCGCGCCGCAGCCCAGCGGCCGATATCCGCCCGGCGGATAGGAAAAAGCGCCGGGGAAGCGGGATGGGCGGGCGTCGCTAGGGTCGTCGTTGAACCACAACGGAAATTCTCCCCGGGGGACGAGACCATGGCCGCTTTTATCATCGCGACGACCGTCATCACCGACGCGCCCCGCTTCGGGGAATATGTGAAGGCCATCGCCGGCCTCGCCGAGCGCTTCGGTGGCGAGACCTATGTGCGGGGGCCGGTCACCGAGGTCCTGGAGGGCGAGGTGCCCGAGGGCGAGCGCGTGATCGTCACCCGCTATCCCGACGCCGCGGCCGCCAAGGCCTACCTGTATTCGCCGGAGTACCAGGCCGCCAAGGTCCTGCGCCAGGGCGCCGGCACCGTCGTGGTCCGCATGATCGTCGTCGACTGAGATTGACGCGTGTGACGGGGCGCGTGGGGAAGCCGCGCCCGCACCCGCCGACCAAAAACTAGCGAGGTTCCGTGGAACGATTCCAAGTCGTCGTAGCGGGCGCCGGGCCCGTGGGCTCGGTGGCCGCCTATCGGCTGGCGCAGCTCGGCGTCGATGTGTTGCTGCTGGAGAGCGCGCCGCGCTGTCCCGAGGACCTTCGGGCCTCGACCATGCATCCGCCGACGCTCGACATGATGAAGGCGCTGGGCGTGCTGGAGGACCTGGAGGCCCAGGGCCTGCGCGCGCCGGTCTATCACTATCGCAACCGCACGACGGGCGAGGTGCTGGCCTTCGACATGGGCGAGCTGTCCGATATCAGCGAGCATCCGTACCGGCTGCAATGCGAGCAGTTCAAGCTGGCGCGTCTGCTGACCGAGAAGCTGGCCGGCCACCCCAACGGGCAGGTGCGGTTCTCGCATCGCCTGGCCCACTTCACCCAGGACGACCAGGGCGTCACCGTCTCGATCGAGGCGCCGTTCGGCATCGAGCAGGTGCGCTGCGACTATCTGATCGGCGCCGACGGGGCCAATTCGATCGTCCGCAAGTGGCTGGACATCGAGTTCGAGGGCTTCACCTATCCGGAGAAGTTCCTGACCCTGTCGACCGACTGGCCGCTGGAGGACCACTTCAACGGGCTGGCCCACGTCAACTACGTGGCCGATCCCAAGGAATGGTGCGTGCTGCTGCGGGTGCCGTCGCTGTGGCGGATCCTGGTGCCGGCCAATGGCGACGAGAGCGACGAAAGCCTGCTGTCGGACGCCAAGAAGGCCGAGGTGCTGGGCGGGCTGATCGGCGACGGCGAGACCGTGCAGACCGTGCACCGCACGCTCTACAAGGTGCACCAGCGGGTGGCCAAGACCTACCATGTGGGTCGGGTGCTGCTGGCGGGCGACGCCGCCCACCTCAACAATCCGCTGGGCGGGTTCGGCATGAACTCGGGCATCCACGACGTCTGGAGCCTGACCGAAAAGCTGGTCGCCATCCTGCAGGACAAGGCCGATCCGGAGAAGCTGCTGCCGCTCTACGACCGCCAGCGGCGGGCGGTGATGCACAAGTTCATCCAGACCCAGACCATCGCCAACAAGGCGGCGATGGAGGCCGGCACCGCCGAGGCCTATGCCGAGCGCGAGGCCAAGATGCGCCAGATCCTGGCCGACCCGGACCAGCGCCGCGAGTACCTGCTGCTGCAGTCGATGTACAAGAGCCTAGAGCTCGAAGCGGCCACGGCCTGAGGAGCTTGCAGCGATGATCCAGTTCTACACCGTCAACACGGCCAACGGCCAGAAGGCGCGGATCGTGCTGGAGGAGACGGGGCTGGCCTATGCTGCCACCCCGATCGACCTGATGGCCGGCGAGCACAAGCAGGCCGCCTACAAGGCGCTGAGCCCGTTCGGCAAGGCGCCGGCCATCGTCGATCCCGACGGGCCGGACGGCGCGCCGATCGTGGTCTCGGAGACCCTGGCCATCGCCTGGTACCTGGCCGAGAAGGCCGGCGGCGCGCTGCTGCCCAAGGGACCGGCCGAACAGGCCGAGTTCCTGATGTGGGCCTCGGCGGTGTCGTCGTCGGTGGCCGGCGCCTTCACCAACCAGTTCGTGGCGACCTTCCTGGCGCCCGAGAAGACGCCGTGGCTGATCGAGCGCTCGATCGCCGACTGCCACGAGCAGCTGGCGGCGTTCGACGCGCGTCTTTCGACCCGCGACTACATGCTGGGCGGGCGGTTCACGATCCTCGACGCGCTGTTCTTCCCGGTGGTCGCCAATTCGGCCAAGCGGCTGGAGGGCGGGTTGGAGCCTTATCCGAACCTGGCCCGCTACGAGGCCTTCGTCGGCGCGCGCGCCGGCGTGCAGCGGGGCATGGCTTACGGCTGAACGGAAAGCAGCCGGAGCGAACCAGCCCCGGCTGCAACCTCCGCGCCGTTTTCGACCGCAAAGCCTTGTGAGAGTGTGGCTTGCACGGTTAACGCGCAACGAGGCCGCATGGAGCGCAACTGGATCAAGGGGCGGGTGTTCGTGGTCGATGACGACCCGGTGCTGCTCGCCTTCCTCGAAGGGGCGCTGGCCAAGTCCGGCTATCTCGTCCAGGCGTTCGAAACCGCCCGCAGCGCTCTGCACGCCGCGGCGATGGACAAGCCCGCGATCTGGCTGATCGACATCCGCATGCCCGACGTCGACGGCACCGAACTGCTGAAGATGCTGCGCGCCAGCGACGAGCATCGCGAGACGCCGGTTGTCATGCTGACCGGCGACGGGCGCCTGGACCGCATCGCCGCCGCCATGGGCGCGGGCGCGACCACCTACCTCCTCAAGCCGTTCTCGCCGCAGCAGGTGGTGGAGAAGGTCTATGCGGTGCTGAACTTGCGGTAGGGGGCTTATCCCAACACCTCTCCCATGGGGAGAGGGAGGGGCCCGCGCGAAGCGTGGGAGGGTGAGGGGGTACGACGTGAGCCGTCCGTCCCTCGCCTTCGCGGCAGATGTTTGTTTCGCTTGATCGTGGATTTATCGGTGAGGGTGTAACCCCTCACCCTCCCAGGCTATCGCCTGGGCCCCTCCCTCTCCCTATGGGAGAGGTGGATTTCTGACCTCACCACGCCACCTCGGCTCCCGCCAGATCCAGGAACTTGCCCGTATCCTCCAGGCTCAACCCGGCGATCACCTTCTGCTGGCCGGCGACGCTTTCCTCGACGGAGTAGGGGGCGTCGGGGCCGCCGAGGGCGGTGCGGGTCCAGCCGGGGGCCATGGCGATGACCGTGACGCCGTCGCCCTTCAGCTCCACGGCCAGGCCCTTGGCCAGCATGTTCAGCGCCGCCTTGGACGAGCGGTAAGCGTGCGAGCCGCCGTAGACATTGGTTCCGATCGAGGCCAGGCCGCTGGACATCATGACGATGGTCTTGGTCTCGCCGGCCTTGAGGTTGTCGATCAGGGCGGCGGTGATGCGGAACGGCGATACGACGTTGGTGGCCAGGATGTCGGCCCAGATGTCGTAGTCCATGCCGGACAGGGTCTGGTGGGCCATGCCGTCGGGCAGGGGGATGGGGCCGTAGGTGCCGGCGTTGTTGATCAGCACATCGATGGCCACGCCCTTGAGCCGCTCGGCCAGGGCGGCGACGGACGCGGCGTCGTTCACCGACAGGGCCTCGATGCGGACCTTGCCCGGATGGGCGGCGGCGATGGCTTGCAGCTCGGCGGCCGCGCCCGGATCGCGGCAGGTGGCGATGACGTCAGCGCCGGCGGCGGCGTATTGGCGGACGTGCTCCAGGCCGATGCCGCGATTGGCGCCGGTGATCAGGACCGTGGTCATGGCGTGCTCTCTTGTTCGTTGCTGCGCCGACTTGAACCGGTCGGAAAGGCGAGGGCGAGGCGGCGGCGATCTTCGCCGCTGTGCGGATAACGGCCTCGGGCGAGGGGAGCCGGCGAGGGCCGGGCGCTAGGACCGAGGCTCGAAGATTCCCGCTGGAGCCCCCGTGACGCTCATCCGCAAAGCCTATGCCGATACGCCCGCCGGCCAGGTGCACCTGCGCCGGGTGGACGGGCCTGGCGATCCGATCGTGCTTCTGCACCGCACCCCGGTCAGCTCGGCCTGTTTCGACGGCGTGCTGGCTCGCCTGGCCGGTCGCCGCGCGGCGATCGCGCTGGACACGCCCGGCTTTGGCCAGTCGTTCAAGCCCGAGGGCCTGCCCTCGACGGTGGAGTACGGCGCCTGGCTGCTGGCGGCCCTGGACGCCCTGGGCGTCGAGCGTTTCCACCTGGCCGGCCACCATACCGGCACCCACATCGGCGCCGAGATCGCCGTGGCCGCGCCCGACCGCGTGCGCTCGCTGCTGCTGAACGGCGTGCTGTTCGCCACCGCCGAGGAGCGCGAGATGTTCCGCGCCCAGGTCGGCCAGGCCGCGCCGATCGACGCGCACGGCGCCTATCTGATCCAGTCCTGGGGAACGATGAAGGGGTTGCTGCCCCGCTTCGACGCCCAGCTGGTGCAGACCGAGTTCCTGGGCGCGATCGGCGCGCCGGACGGCCGCAACCAGGCCTTCGGGGCGATCTTCGACCAGGACTTCGCCAGCGTCTTCGCGGGCGTGACCTGCCCGGTGACCGTGCTGCAGGCGGCGGACGATCCGCTGGCCGGCTTCGTCGGCCGCATCCGCAAGGCCCGCCCGGGCGTGGTGGTCACCACCCAGGGCAAGACCGGCGTCGCCGCACCCGAGCTGGAACCCGAGATCTTCGCCGAGACCCTGCTGGCCTTCGCGGCCGGTGTCGAAACCACGCCTCCGAACAGCCCCCTTCAGTGGACCCCGCCCATGACCAATCGCCGTTTCTCCCTCGTCCGCGCCGGCCAGGGCTTCGAGCTGGCCGATAGCATCGTGTCGGTCCCGACGCCGGGTTCGGGCGAGGTGCTGGTGCGGGTGCGCGCCGTGGCCCTGAATCGCCGCGACGTGATGATCCGCCAGGGCTGGTATCCGGTAGGAGAGGCCGACGGCTTCACCCCGCTGTCGGACGCCGCCGGCGAGATCGTCGCGGTCGGTGAAGGCGTCGAGGGCCTGGCCGTGGGCGACCGCGTCGCCTCGACCTTCTTCCAGAACTGGGCCGGCGGCCGCATCACCTTCCCGGCGGTGATCTCGTCGCTGGGCGCGGGCGGTGCCGGTGTGCTGGCCGAGCACGTGGTGCTGTCGGCCGGCGGAGTGGTGAAGCTGCCCGACAGTCTCGACTTCGTGCAGGGCGCGACCCTGACCTGCTCGGGCGTCACCGCCTGGTCCTCGCTGGTCACGCACGGCGGCCTTCAGGCCGGCGACTGGGTGGTGACGCTTGGCACCGGCGGCGTCTCCCTGTGGGGCCTGCAGATCGCAAAGGCCTTCGGGGCCAAGGTGGCCGTGGTCGGCGGCGACGACGCCAAGCTGGCCCGCGCGGCGCAGCTGGGCGCCGACCTGACGGTGAACTACCGCACCACGCCCGACTGGGAGGTCCCGGTGAAGGAGGCCTCGTTCGGCGGCGTGCAGCACGCCCTGGAACTGGGCGGCGCCGGCACCCTGGCCAAGTCGCAAGGCGCGCTCGGCGTCGGCGGCCACGTGGCCGTCATCGGCGCCCTGGACGGCTTCGGCGGGACGCTGGACGCCTCGGCCATGGTCATGGCCGCCCAGCGCGCCACGGCGATCTCGGTCGGCTCGCGCGCCGATCACCAGGCGCTGTCGGATTTCGTGACGGCCAAGGGCATCGTCCCGCAGGTCGACAGTGTGTTCGCGTTGGACGCCATCGAGGGCGCCTACGCCCGCGCCGACAAGGGGGCGTTCGGCAAGGTGGTGGTGACGCTGTAGCGTTGTTGGACCCCTCTCTCTTAGAGAGAGGGAGGGGCCCATGGCGAAGCCATGGGAGGGTGAGAGGTTACACCCTCACAGAACAAGGCGCGGTCGTTCGGCCGCGCCTTTCTTGTTTTTCAGTTGTTTGATGGCCGCGTTGCTGTCGTCGGAACGGTGAGAGATCCACGCGGCCGACGGCGTACCCTCTCACCCTCCCACCGCTTGCGCGGCGGGCCCCTCCCTCTCTCCATGAGAGAGGGTTTGGAGTCAGGCTTCCACCACCTCGACCAGCGCCCCGCCCGGCGCGCGCAGCACGCCGGCGCGTTTGCCGCCGTAGACGGCGCCGTCGCGGACCGTGGGGGCGATGATCCAGTCGCCCTGGACGCTGTCGAAGTCCGGATGCTTGAGCGTGCAGATGGCGATACCGGGCGGCAGGGCGCCGGCGTGGCCGGGGCGCACCGTGGCTTGCGCCGGGTACTGGTCGAACTCCAGGAAAACGTCCTTCTGATAGGTCGCCGTCGCCAGGGCGTGGCGGCTGTCCTTGGGTAGGTCGAAGGCGTCGTTGATCATGTTGTAGACGATGGTCATCGGCGCGCCGACGTCCAGGCCCAGGGTCTGGCCGAACCAGGCGCCGCTGGCGTCCATGTCGTCGCTGGCCAGGACCAGGATGAACAGCTTGTCGATCAGGCTGCCGGGGTAGGGCAGGCCGTTGCCGGGCGAGACGATCTCGGTGAGGTAGACGATCTCGCCGTCGGGACCTTTCACCTGCATCGGATGGATGGTGGGCAGGCCGTCGATGCGCTTGGGCGGACCGATGATCTCGAACGGCGCGGACTGCATGCGCTCGTTCACGGCCATGACGTCCTGGCAGCAGATCTCGATCGCCGCCCAGCCGTAGGTGCGCAGGGGCCGGTATTCCGGGACCGGGTCGCCCTCGACGAAGCGCAGGAAGACGTCGGCGCCGCTGGCCGGCTGCAGCACGGCGTAGGGCCGGCCGGCGCTGGCCGGCGCGCCCCAGCTGGCGGCGAGGTCGGCGGGGATCTCGCCCTGCTCGACCACCGTGTAGTCCAGCCATTGGGCGTAGCGCTGCGCGGTCGCGGCGACGTTCGGCGTCACCAGGGTGGCGGCCCTGAGAAGGTTCATCGATCAGATCCTGAAAAAGCTAGTCGCGCAGCTCGACGGCCACGTCTTCGGAGGCGACGTCGCCGGTGGCGACGGCGGCCTCGGCCTCCTGCTGGACGATGCGCAGCACGCGGGCGAGGTACTCCTGCAGCCACAGGCCGCGCTCGGCGGCGGCTTCGGCCGAGGGCTCGAAGCGTTCGATCTGCGCACGGTCGAGGCCGCCTTGGGCTTCGAGAACGCGTTCCAGCGTGTCGAGTCGGGCGCGGGTGACGGCCAGTTCCTGGACCACGGCCATGGTCACGGCCAGCACGCGCTCGACCTCGGGATTGGCGAAGAAATAGGGGCGCTTGCCGGCGGGCTTGGCGCCGGCGTCGGCCAGGGCGTCGGCGATGCTCATTGAGTTTTCCGCGCTCCGATCACGCGCCACGCGGCCTTGCGGCCGTAATCTTCGCTGTCGTCGTCGGCGGCGTCGGGGAAGACCTCGCGGTCGACCACGGCGGTGACGCCGTCATGGATCAGCTCGTCGGCCTCGAAGCCGGCCTCGACCATGCGGGCGTCCAGGTCGATCTCGTGCAGCGTGCTCCAGAAGGGCTCGTTGTTGTAGAAGGCGTCCCAGTCGCGCATGGCCTGCTCGAACAGCGGCATGGTCGGCGCGTACTGCGGCTGCTCGACGTGCAGCACGACGCCGCCCGGGGCCAGCACGCGGCGGCTCTCGGCGAAGATGGCCTTCATCGAGGTCAGCGACAGCTCGTGCAGGAACATGGTGGTCTGCACCCAGTCGAAACTGCCGGTTTCGAAGCGCGACAGGTCGGCGCCGTCGGCCTGGACGAAGCGGATGTTGGTCACGCCCAGCGAGGCGGCGCGGGCGGCGGCGTAGCGCAGCATCGGCCCGCCGACGTCGATGGCCACCACTTCGGCATCCGGGAAGGCCTGGGCGATCGGCAGGACGCTGTGGCCGACGGTGGCGCCGATGTCGAGGATGCGCTTGGGCTTGAAGTCCGGCAGCCGGCGCTTGACCCAGCGCACCACGGCGTGGCCGCCGCCGTCAGAGAAGCGGCCGAGCAGCCCGCCGGTCGTGGCGAAGCCGCCGTGATCGTAGTTGGCGCCGCCCGAGACGTCGCCCTCGAAGCGCTCGACGTGATAGCTGCCGGGCATGCAGTGGTGGTCCACCGCCGACACGTAGCGCGGGATCGTCAGGGTCGGGTCGAGCTCCAGCTGGCCCGAGGCGGCGTTGAGGGCGGCGGCCTTGGCGGCCAGTTCCTCGGCCTGGCGCAGGGTGGTCCAGCGGCCGGCCTGCTGGCGTTGCTCCATGGTCAGGCGGCGCAGGGCCGACCAGGTCTGGAAGGCGGGATCCTTCAGCAGCGCCTTGCGGACCTCGTGGCGATCGTCGGGGGCGCGGCCGTGGGTCTTTTGGAAGGCCGGCTCGACGCGGGTCTCCCAGGCCTGCTTCACGCCGGGGATGAGGCGGGTCGACAGGTGGCGGTTGAGCTGGGCCAGGACGTTCAGCCGCTCGATCTCGTCGTGCGACATCTCGGGAAACACCCCGTGGCGGCCGACCTTGCGATAGTCGGGCGGGCCGTCATAGGCCTGGATCGGCCCCTCGTTGACGCGACCGGTCATGGCGCACTCCTACTGTAGGCGGAAGAGCTTGCGCCGCTCCGGCCGGGTCGGGGCGGACGACGGCGGGAAAATCCGCCTGTCAGGCGCCGGGAACGGCGACCCGCTCGCCGGCGGCGGCCTCGACGCGGGCCTCCTCGACCTCATGGGCGGCGGCGAAGCGGTAGCGGCCCAGGGGGAGCAGGACGAGGCCGCCCAGCACCAGCAGCACGGTCGCCACGACCAGCGACAGCTGGTAGCCGCCGCTGCGGTCGAAATCGGCCCCGAACGCCACCGGCCCCAGGCCCGAGCCCGCCGCATAGGCGCAGTAGAGGCAGCCGTAGAGGGTCGAATAGGATCGCGCTCCGAAATAGCGGGCGATCAGGAAGGCCAGCAGGTCGAACTCCATGCCCGCCGCGACCCCGACCAGGGCGATGGCGACCAGCGCGCCGGTGAAGCCAGGGTCCTGGCCGTGCAGGATCAGGCAGCCCAGGGCTGGCAGGCACAGCAAAACGAGCGCCACGGCCGGGGCCCAGAAGCGATCGACCAGCCAGCCGCCGGCCACGCGTCCGGCGATCACCGACAGGCCGACCACGGGCGCCAGGCTGACGATCTCGGCTTTGCTGAAGCCCTTCAGCTTCAGCATGTTCTCGAGATTGGGCAGCGGGCCGGCGATGGCGAAGGAGAACAGCAGGAAGCCGCTGGCGATCAGCCAGAACTTCGCATCGCGCAGGGCCTCGGGAAGCGTCAGGCCCGGCAGGGGCGCGGTCTCGGTGTGGACGCGGCCGACGCCGGGGTCCTTGAAGGCCAGCAGGGCCACCGGCAGGGCGATGACCAGGGGCAGGGCGCCGGTGACGAGATAGGCCGCGCGCCAGCCGTGGGCCTCGATCATCCACATCAGGAACGGCTTGATCATGAAGCCGAAGACGCCGGTGCCCATCAGGGCGACGCCCAAAGCCAGGCCTTTGTTCAGCTCGAAGCCGTTGTTGACGGCGCGGGTCCAGGTGGTGGGCAGGGTGCCGGCGCCGACCGCGCCCATCAGCGCCCAGTTCAGGTAGAACAGCGGCAGGGCGCCGTTGGTCAGCGAAAAGGCCATGAAGGCGAAGGCGAACAGCACCAGCGAGGCGATCGCCACGGGCCGCACGCCGATCCTGTCGCCCAGCCAGCCGATGATCGGGCCGACGATCATTACGGCCACGGTGGCGACCGGCAGGCCCAGCATGATCGAGGCGAAGCTCCAGCCGAATTCCTTGGCCAGCTGCGGGGCCAGCATGCCGATGCTGTAGAAGGGCAGGGGCGAAAGACCCAGGCCGACGCCCAGCACGACGCTGAGCAGCAGCGGCCAGCCCCTCCGGAACTCGCCTTGCTGGAATTCGCCAGCCTGGTTTTCGGATAGTTTCGCCATCGCCGTTTGCCCCGCCGCGATCACATCGGTAGGCGAGGCAGCCTGGGGCGCTGAACGTCGCCCGCAACAGGAATATCCGGAGCAGTCGCCTTGCGATCAGACGTCAGGCCCGGCGCCGCCCTTTCGGGGGTCAAGGTGCTCGATCTTTCCCGCGTGCTGGCCGGTCCTTGGGCGACCCAGGCCCTGGCCGACATGGGCGCCGAGGTCGTGAAGGTCGAGCGGCCGGGCGTCGGTGACGACACCCGGGCCTGGGGGCCTCCGTTCTTCGAGACGGTGGACGGGGGAAGGGGCGACGCGGCCTATTTCACCTGCGCCAACCGCAACAAGCGCTCGGTGACCATCGACATGGCCGACCCGCGCGGCGCCGACCTGATCCGCCAGATGGCGGCCGAGGCCGACGTGGTGGTCGAGAACTTCAAGGTCGGGGGTCTGGCCAAGTACGGCCTCGACTACGAGAGCCTGGCGAAGATCAATCCGCGTCTCGTCTACTGCTCGATCACGGGGTTTGGCCAGACCGGCCCCTACGCGGCGCGGGCCGGCTACGACTACATGATCCAGGGCATGGGCGGGTTGATGTCGATCACCGGCCAGCCGGACAGGGAGGCGGGCGCTGAGCCGATGAAGGTGGGGGTGGCGGTCGTCGACCTGTTCACCGGCCTCTATGCGGCCAACGCCATCCTCTGCGGCCTGCTGCACGCCCGCGCGACGGGGGAGGGCCAGCACATGGACATCGCCCTGTTCGACGTGCAGGCCGCCGTCCTGGCCAACCAGGCCAGCAACTATTTCGCGACCGGCCAGGCGCCGGGACGCCTGGGCAACGCCCATCCGAATCTGGCGCCCTATCAGGTGTTCGCCACGGCCGACGGGGCGATGGTGCTGGCGGTGGGTAACGACGGCCAGTTCCGGGCCTTCGCCAAGGCGGCCGGTGCGCCCGAGCTTGGCGAGGATCCGCGCTTTGCGACCAACGCCCAGCGGGTGGCGGCGCGGGCGCAGCTGGCCCAGGCCATGGCGCCGATCCTGGCCGGCCGCGAGACCAAGGCCTGGATCGCCCTGCTGGAGGCGGCCGGCGTGCCGTGCGGGCCGATCAACACCATCGACCAGGTGTTCGAAGAGCCGCAGGCGGTGCATCGCGGTCTCGTCGTCGAGCAGGCGCGGGACGATCTCGCCGTTCCGATCCGCACCGTGGCCTCGCCGATCCGGGCGTCGAGGACGCCTGTCGTGGTCGAGCGTCCGCCGCCGAGCCTCGGGGCGGATACGGCGACGGTGCTGAAGGGGCTGGGCAAGAGCGAGGCGGAGATCACCGAGTTGGCGGTGGCGGGGGTGATCTAGCGCCTGTCGATATCTACTGAGCCGACCTCAGATCCGATCTTCCCCGCGAAGGCGGGGATCCAAGCGGGTTTTCGGGATGGGGCGCGGCCGTGGAGCGCCCGCTGACTCGGCTTGGATCTCCGCCTTCGCGGGGATGCTCGGTAAAAAATAGCGGGGGTGATGGAGATCCCTACCGCGCCGCCCGCGCCACGCCTTCGGGCATGGCCCCGGCGAAGTCGATGACGCACATGGCGCCGTACGAGCGGTGGCCGCCGCAGGCGACGCCGGCGCTGCTGTAGCCGGTCGACAGGATGTTGCGGCGGTGGCCGCGGCCGGGCACGCGGCTGTCGACGATCAGCTGGCGCACCACGTCGCGCGGATCCTCGTAGCCGTAGGAGATGTTCTCGGCCGACATGCCGGCATAGACGCCGTACTTGCGCAGCCGCTGGCCCAGGCTTCCGCTCGCGCCGTGGCCGACGTCGCCGCGCGAGCCTTGGACGCGGGCGTGGTCGCGGGCCGCGTCGTCGATGCGCCCGTCCGAGGTGAGCGGCGGCAGGGGGCGCTGGCGCTGCAGCTCGGCGACGGCCTCGTCCAACGCCTGAGGATCCTCGCGATAGAGGCCCTGGTCGCGGCTCAGTTCGCGGGCGTAGGCCTGGGGGTTGGTCCGCACATAGTTGATCTCGTCGAGCACCGCCTGCTCATGGGTCTGGGCGGCGGCCGTCTGGGGCAAGGCAAGCAGCAGCAAGCCGGCGAGCGCCAGCACTGGGCGACGGTAAGAACGCATGGGTACCTACAAGATCGGAAAGCCCCTCGGTCTGTGCCTTAGCACGCTTCTTCGGATTCGCACGGCGCCGCCGAACGTCGCGGGCGTAGGGATATCCGCGAGGCGATAAAATCGGCGACGAGCCGCCCCGGCGCCCGGCGAGGCGGCATCAAGGCGGCACGACAACCGCCGGATTCCACGATGCTTCTCGCCCTGCTGACGCTGCTGCACGTGCTGGTCTTCGTCTACTGGCTGGGCGGGGACCTGGGGGCCTTCTACATCTCGCGCTACCTGACCGACCCGGCGCGGACGGTGAAGGAGCGGGGCCTGGCCCTGCGCGTGCTCAACGATATCGACATGGCGCCGCGCACCTGCCTGATCCTGGCCCTGCCGACGGGCCTGACCCTGGCCACGGTCAAGGGCTGGTGGGACGTCTCGCCGGTGGCCGTGGCGGCGGTCTGGGCGCTGTGCCTGTTCTGGCTGATCATGGCCTGGAGCATCCACATCCACCACAGCCCGCCCAAGGCCGGGATCCGCCGCATCGACATCGCCATCCGCTGGGCCGTGCTGGCGGGCCTGGGCGGCTACGCGCTCGCCAGCCTGGCGGGCCTCGTAGCCGCGCCGTTGTTCATCGCCCTGAAGATGCTGATCCTGGCGATCGCCATCTCCTGCGGCCTGCTGATCCGCCGCCAGCTGGCGCCGCTGGGCGCGCCGGTGACCACCATGCTGACCACCGGCCCGACGCCGGAAAGCGACGCGGCGATCAGCGCCGTGCTGGAGGCCACGCGTCCCGTGGTGCTGACCCTCTGGGTCCTGCTGATCGGGGCCGCGTTCCTCGGCCTCTTCACCCCAACCTGACGGAGCTCGCCATGACCCTGCGTTTCGAACCGACCATGGTGGCCGAGGACAAGACCGCCCGGCAGCTCTACGAGGCGGTGAAGGCCAATCCGGCCCGCGCCCGCTTCGGCTTCGGGTCCAAGGCGGCGGTGGTCAATATTGACTTCCAGCAGGCCTATACCCGGCCAGACCTGTTCCCCAAGAGCGCCTACGTCACCGATCCCGACCAGATCGCCCACGTCAACCGCCTGTCGGCCCTGGCCCGCGCGCGCGGCATGCCGGTGATCTGGACGCGGGTGATGTACAAGCCCGACGGCGGCGACGCCGGCGTCTGGGGCACGCGCACCGACACGCCCGACAGCCTGCAGAACATCAAGCAGGACAGCGAACGCCACGCCTTCGACCCGCGTGTCGAGATCGATGCGGCCGTGGACCTCGTCTACGACAAGCGCATGCCCAGCGCCTTCTTCGAGAGCCCGCTGCAGAGCTATCTGGTCTGGCACAAGGTCGACACCGTGATCCTGACCGGCGGCTCGACCAGCGGCTGCGTGCGGGCCAGCGCGGTGGAAAGCCTGTCGCGCGGCTACCGCACCATCGTTCCCGAGCAGTGCGTGGCCGACAAGCACGAGAGCTACCACTTCGCGAACCTGACGGATCTGCAGTTGAAATATGCCGACGTGGTGGACGTGGAAGAGGCGGCGGCCTGGCTGAAGGGGTGAGAGGACCTCAGCCGTCTAAGTGAGAGTTGGCGCTCAGGCGTGGATTTCAACGTCCGCTCACGACCCCTCGCAGACCTTCGTGACGTCCGTTATCGAGCGTCAAGCCGCGCCCAGCCGATTCCAGCCGAACAGCCCGGCGAACTTGCCGGTCTCGCCGACCGTCTCCGGACGGACTCTGGCGGCCGGGTTCATCCCGAGCCGTTCGGACACTCGCAGGATAATCTCGCTGTGCTTGGCCGCGATCCCCAGCGCCGTATGCGGCACGATCTGACCGAGCGATCCGACGCTGCGGGTTCCTTCCCGAGCGACCAGCGCCAGCGTGTTGCGGAACATAAACCAGGCGACGCAATAGACCGCCAGCAGCGGGCCGTCGGCGGCGGTGTAGACTCCGGGCGGCATGGCGCCGATAGCCCGGCCCCATTCCGTTCGCCCCTTCCCCGGTGATGAAGTCCGGCTTGCTCGGCAGGCCGACCGGCTGTGGTTCGCGGCTGTTGAGCCGCCGACGGCCGGGGTTGCCTTCAAGGCGCTTGATCGCGGTCGGCTTTAGAGGCGCGGGCATGACGCGCTCCTGTGACGGGCAGGCGCGGAATCTACCACCGAAGCGGAATTCCGGACCGTGGAGGCCGATTAGGCGTCAGCGCGCATCGGGTAGCCGTCCAGGTCCGGTTGGGCCTATGGAGTCAATCAGGAGTCCGGGGCGGGCGGGTCCTGCGGCGGACGCAAGAACCTTCGCTCGGTGCAGTGATCAATCGCCTCGACGGCGACCGCATGCATCAACTCTAAAATTCGCGCCTGAACGCCAAAAATCTCCTCTGCAAGGTCGTGCATCGTTTTGGAAGAGTCGAACGATAGCCGCTCTCCGTGAGCGCATCGATGACGCAGGTCAACGATGCGCCCGACAGCGCCCTTATAGTCAATAATTAGAGCGGGACTTATTCCGATGTTCGAAAGTAGCGTCTCTAGATTTGCAATGTTCAGATTGCTGATTTCAAAGAAAACCTGCTCCGACGGGAACCCTAGGCTATCCACATATGAAACTCCATCGAGCAGCCTAGTTACAAGTTGCTCTGTGGATGACCGCTCTATTTCCCTTCGCCACGCCTTAGCGAGAAGGGTTCGTTGTATCAGATCCGAGCATTTAGAAGGGTCGGTTGATTGGTTCTTGATGTCGATAAGAATTTGGCTGGCGATAAGCTTTAGAAAAGCTTCATAATGAGCGTATGTGATGGCTACGAATGAGCGATACGAGCAACGAAAATGAAGCTCTTCGCCGACGTCAGATAATAGACGAACCTTTAGAATGGCGAGCTCCTTCTCTCGCCACCGCAACTCTTCATCGATCAATCTGAGAAGTGCGCTGCTGACCATTAGGCAACGCTATCGATCGCCTCTTCGATCACTTGAATGCGCCCCCGCAACTTGGACTTCTTATTTGCGCCGGGGCCGACGTTCTCGCGAAACTGACTCGTTTGTCTGGCCTTTAAGATTGCTTTGTACAGCGTACCAGAATCGACCTGCTCGGCTTTATCGATGCGATTGCTCAAGGCGATTGCGATCGCCTCATAGTGAGCGGGCGCTAGCCCACCCACCGGCGCATCGTCTTTGTATTTGCAAAACGCGCCCGGGCCGAGGGTCTTATCGACGAGATCAAAGACCCGCCTAAACTGACCCTTTTCCTCTTCTAGGTCGAAGTGCTCTTTTTGCAGAAGCACCGATTCCATATAGCTATCGAGCCAGTCGGCGACATGGCCATGATAGTAGTCTGGACCGTTCTTGGCAGCGAAGAACCGCAAAACTAGCTCCTCGCGGCCACGCTTTTCGACGTCAGGTTCGGCTAATGACTCAGTTGTCCGCCAGAAAGACGGCCACTGCACGAGCTCCATCACGAAATTGTAGAAATCGATGCCGATCTCACCGAACAGGCGAGCAGAACAATTTCGAAGCTCCTGAGGACTTAGCAGCGAACCGCCTGTATTCAGGCGTTTGAACATTTCATAGCGCAGGAATGATTTACTCTGACGTTTGATAACGACCGCACGGATGGTCGATCTCTTCAACTGAAGTTTGAGCGGAAGCGGAAGCGTTTCGTATTTGTAGCCGTTTAGAGAGTCGATGATGTCGCAACCCGCGAGCTCAAGTTCTTCAACTCCGATAAGATCGGGTTGAACCAGCTGGATCATCGTGCTGACCCGCTGCAGCCCATCAATGAGCTCAAGCGTTCCATCCTCGTTTTCAATAAAGAATATTGGCGGGATCGGAAGCCGAAGCAGAATGGACTCAACAAGTCGAGATTTCTGATCTGTCGACCAGCGAAACAGGCGCTGGTACTCTGGATCAATCTTTATCTCACTGCTAGCCTTGAGGCTAATAACCTCACCGAACGAGATATCAATTGCTTCTGTTCGGACTTCACCGATCTTAGCATCGATCTCGTTTAGGAGCGCACTTTGCGAATCTACGTCGGGCATATCGAGCGTTCTCTTCGTGCACGCTTGCGCGGGCAGGACTGGCTTGTGTTGATCCCAGCCTAGAGCGAATGCTAAGCGGCACAATTGGCGATTCGAGAGGCCATGATAGCTGATCACAATCATGCGGATAGGCTACGGACGGTAACTCTCGTTCGGAGCGCCATGTAGGGCCGCACGGAAGGCGGTTTTCTGGCTACGCGCAAACGTCTCCTCCCCACCCGGAGTGGACGTTGGTCGCGTCTGTTTGCGGCGTCGATTAACGTAGCGGCCTCATCCCACCGCCGCCACCGCCGCCCGCCCGGCCTCGACGCCGGTGAGCCAGGCCCCGTGGGCCGTCGAGAACGCGTCGGGCGAGCAGGCCTCTCCGGCGAAGAAGATCCGGTCATCGACCGGCGCCGCCAGCCGGGCGCGGTCGCCGGCGCGGCCTGGCAGGGCGTGGGAGTAGGAACCGCCGGCGAACGGGTCGGCGGCCCAGGCGGTTTCCGCCAGCACATGGACGCGCGAGCGCAGGCCCGAGCCGTAGAGACCGACCAGTTCGTCGATCGCGAAGGCGGCCGCCGCGCCCGGGCCTTGCGCCTCCAGCGACCGGGCGTGGGCGCCGCCCAGGAACACCTCGATCACGGGCCGGTGCAGAGGGAGCAGGTGATAGGCGCCCGTCGCCGTCCTGCGAGGATCGCCGAACAGCTGGCTTTCGGGCGCGAAGGCTTCCGGCTCATCGACCTGGAGGAAGACCTTGTCGGCCAGGCCCAGCGGCAGGCCGGCGGCGGCGTCCAGCTTGTCCGGCAGGTCGGGGACGAAGCGCAGGGCGCCGGAGGCAAGGATCGCGGTGGGAACGCAGATGATCGCCGCCCGCGCCGAGATCGCGCCCTGCGGCGTTTCTAGCACCAGGCGCGGGCCGTCGTGGCGGATCGTGGTCACCGGCGTGGAGAGACGCGTCGGCAGGGCGGGCGCCAGGCGGGCGAGACCCGCGCCGTAGCCTTCGGCCACGCGCCAGTCGACCTCGCTGTCGTCATAGGCGGCGTAGTCGTGCAGCGAGACCTGGTCGAACTCGGCGCCATTGTAGAAGGCGCTGAAGGCGTTCAACAGCGGGTTCCAGGGATCGCCGGGCAGCATCAGCTGCGAGGCCGGACGGTCGGGACCGCCGTCCTCGGCCGCCGCCGCCAGCCGTTCGTCCAGAGCCTGGAAGGCCGGGCCGAACGCGGCGCGCTCCTCGCGATCGAAGGCGGGGGTGTCGGCGATGTTGGCCCAGGGTGGCGGGGTGCGGTCGATGGTCAGGCCCAGGGCCTCGAAGCGGGCGATCAGCGGGTTGCGGTCGGCCGAGTGCAGCCACTCGCAGCCCAGGTCCAGCGGCCCGACGGGCGAGGGGATCGTCCAGCCGCGTCCGCCCAGCCGGTCGCGGGCTTCCAGCAGCAGGCCCGAGCGGCCGCTGGCGGCGACTTCCCCGGCGGCGGCCAGGCCCGCCGCCCCGGCGCCCACGATCGCGATATCGACGTCTGTCATGCGATCTCAATAGCAGGGCGGGGCGGTGGTTCCGACAGACGGCGGGCAAAAGAAAAGGCCGCCAGCGGGGGGAGCTGGCGGCCCTCAGTATGGGATTCCGGGGAGGAAATCCGAAGCTTAGTCGACGACCTGATAGCGGCCCGAGGCGTCGGGGCAGACGCGGACGAAGCGCTTCTGGGTGCGGCCGTCGGGCAGGTAGATCGGGCTTTCGGCCAGGGTGCAGCCGTTGGCGTCGGCGCGGCCTTCGGTCACCCGGTAGGAGCGCTCGGACTCGTAGGTGTAGCCGCCGCGACGGTCGTACTGGGCGTCGTCGTAGCCGCCGGCGTTGCGGTCGTAGTCGTCATAGCGGTCGTTGTAGGCGCGGGGCGGCGGCGGAGGCGGCGGGGTCGCGCCGGGAGCGCAGGCGGCCGAGCTCTTGCCGATGTTGCCGCCGACGACCGCGCCGAGCAGGCCGCCCAGCACCGCGCCTTCGGTCTTGGCGCCGCGGGCCGCGACGCTGCTGCCGATGGCCGCGCCGATGCCGGCGCCGGCCAGGCCGCCGCCGGTGGCGCGGTTGGTCGTGCTGCGACGGCAGGGGTCGTAGTAGTAGCCGTTGCGGTCATAGGCGCCGCCCTGGCCGCCCTGATAGCCGCCCTGGTCGTAGCCGTAGGCCTGGGCCGAGGCGATCGTCGGGGCCGCGGCGCCGACGAGGGCCGCGCCGGCGACGATGGCGCTGATGGCGGTCCGGATCATCATCGAAAAACTCTCCCTGAAGGCGGGCGTGACGATCGAGGGACCGTCCGTTGCTCGCACCATGCCAAGCCGTAGCTGAACGGTCGTTGACCGGGCCGTTCATCTTCGTTCACGCACGCGGCCCCCGAATGAGGTATGGACGCGTTCGAACTGGCTTCTTCGGCGTCGAACTTGGCGCGGAAGAGGCGGAAATTAGGCCATGCCCATGGCTTGGCTTGAACGGATCGGAGCCCGGCGCGGTTCCTTAAGGCGACTTTTGACAATGCGAGAACTGACTATCGACGCCGTCGGCGGCCAGGGCGACGGCGTGGCGGCCGGCCCGGCCTTCGTGCCGCTGACCCTGCCGGGCGAGAAGATCACCGCCCGCATGGAAGGCGCACGCGGCGAGCTCGTCGACATCCTCGAGGCCAGCCCCGAGCGGGTCGCGCCGCCGTGCAGGCACTTCGGCCACTGCGGCGGCTGCGCCCTGCAGCACTGGGACATCGCGCCCTATCTCGACTGGAAGCGCGATCAGGTGCGGTTCGAGTTGAAGCGCGAGCGGATCGAGACCGAGATCCTGCCGACCATCGCCTCGCCGCCGGCCTCGCGCCGCCGGGTGGCGCTGCACGCGCGCGGCGGCAAGGGCGGGGTGCGCCTGGGCTTCAAGGAGCGCCGCTCCTGGAACCTGGTGAAGATCGAGGAATGCCCGGTCACCCATCCCAAGATCGTCGCGGCCCTGCCGGGTCTGGCGCGTCTGGCCCAGCCGTTCCTCGAGCATCCGAAGTCGGCCCCGACCCTGCACGTCACCCTGACCGGCACGGGCCTGGACATCGACGTCACCGGCGTGGAGCGCAAGAGCGGCGGGCTGTCGGCCGACGCCCGCGTGCAGGCGGCGATGGTGGCCGGCGAGTTCGACTTCGCCCGCGTCACCCTGGCCGGCGAGACGCTGTACATGGCCCGTCAGCCGCTGGTGAAGCTGGGGCCCGCTATCGTGCCGCTGCCGGCCGGCTCGTTCCTGCAGGCCGTGCCCGCCGCCGAGAAGGCCATGGCCGACTTCGCCCTGGCGCACGTGGCCGGCGCGGCCAGGATCGCCGACCTGTTCTGCGGCGTTGGCACCTTCACCTTCCGCCTGGCCGAGATCGGCTCGGTCTACGCCGCCGACTCCGCCGAGCCGGCGATCGCGGCCCTGAAGTCGGCCGTCGGATCGGCGCCGGGCCTCAAGGCTATCGTCGCCGAGGCGCGGGATCTCACCCGCCGGCCGATGCTGTCGACCGAACTCGACAAGATGGACGCCGTGGTCTTCGACCCGCCGCGCGCCGGCGCGCTGGAGCAGGTGCACGAGATCGCCAAGTCGAAGGTCTCGCGGGTGGTGGGGGTTTCCTGCAACCCGGCGACCTTCGCCCGTGACGCCGGCGTCCTGATCGACGCCGGTTTCAAGCTGGAGAAGGTGCTGCCGGTGGACCAGTTCCTCTGGTCGCCGCATATTGAGCTGGCCGGCGTCTTCTCGCGATGAGGCGGCATGGTCCAGGACGAACGAAGAGGCGAGGGCGGGCGTAGGGCGTTTACGCTCGACGCCGCCGCCCAGCGCGGCAAAGCGGCGGCCAAGGCCGCCTGGTGGACCGCCGCCGGCGGGCTGGCCAAGTTCATGACCCGGCCGGCCGAGGGCAAGGCCGCGCCGCGCCTGGCGTCGGAGTCCCCGCCGTTGTCGCGGGCGCGCCTGCGCCGCGCCTATTTCGCCGCCTTCGAGAAGGACGCCGCCGACGTCGCCGCCGGCCTCTATCCGCCGATGGAAGACGCGCCCGCCGATCCGGCCGGCTCTATCCTCAAGGCCTGGGACTTCCTGGCCGACGCCCGCGAGGTCGACCAGCGCCGCCGGCGCGGGGACGGCGTCGAGGTGCGTGACGATCCGAAAAGCCAGGGTTATCCGGCCTATTACCGGCAGAACTTCCACTATCAGTCGGGCGGCTGGTTCACCGCCGAGAGCGCCCGTCGCTACGACGCCCAGGTCGAGGCGCTGTTCTCCGGCGCGGCCGGTGCGATGCGCCGGCGGGCCTTGTCGCTGCTGGCGCGGCACTGGCGGGGACGCGACCAGCGGGCGCTCAGCGCCGTCGACGTCGCCTGCGGTTCGGGCGCCTTCCTGCGGGACCTGGCGCAGGCCTTCCCGCGCGCGGCCCTGGCGGGCGTGGACCTGTCGCCGGCCTATCTGACCGAAGCCCGCACCCGCTCTGGCCGGGGCATGGTGCAGGCCAACGCCGAACATCTTCCTTTCGCGGATTGCAGCCTGGACGCCGTCACCTGCGTCTACCTGTTCCACGAACTGCCGCCGCGCGTGCGCCCCATCGTCGCCGCTGAACTGGCCCGGGTGCTCAAGCCTGGCGGCGTGCTGGCCTTCGCCGACTCCGTCCAGCCCTCCGACGAGCCGCAGCTGGCGCGGATGCTCGAGGTCTTCCCGGCCTATTTCCACGAGCCGTTCTACGGCAGCTACGCGCAGGAGGACCTGGAGGCGCTGTTTGGCGCGGCGGGGCTACGGGTCATCGGGCGCGACAAGGCGTTTTTGACCAAGGCGTTGTTGCTCGCAAAATAGCCCCTCTCCCCTTGCGGGAGAGGGTGGCCTCGCGGAGCGAGGTCGGGTGAGGGGTCTCTCAAATCTCAAAGCTGCTTACAGCGGTCAGGCCGGGTGCGGTTTTGGTTTCTGAGGGACCCCTCATCCGTCGGCTTCGCCGACACCTTCTCCCGCAAGGGGAGAAGGATCATTGCTGCGTGCTCACCACCGCGAACCCGGCCCCCTGCGGGTCGGTCGCCATGTAGATCCAGCTGCCGCCGGGCACCTGGTGGACGTCCATCATGGTCGTGGCGCCGGCGGCCAGGGCGCGGTCGCGGGCGGCGCAGGCGCTGTCGACCTGGGCGTAGTAGTTCCAGAACGACGCCGGCATGTCGGCGGTCCTGGTCATCATGCCGCCGACGTCGGGACCGCCAGCCTCGTAGGCGAAGAGCTGGTAGGTTCCGATCGGGCCCATGTCGATGGCCTGGGTCTTCACCCAGCCGAACAGGCCCGAATAGAAGGCAAAGGCGCCTTCCAGGTCGCCGGCCATCAGTTCGCGCCAGCCGAAGGTTCCCGGCGCCCATTCGGGCGGCTGCGGCGGGATCTCGTCCTGCGGGAACGGCTTGAACAGCGTGAAGACCGCCCCGTACGGGTCGGCGACGACCGAGAACCGGCCGATCGTCGGGATGTCGCCGGCGGGGATGAACACCGAACCGCCGGCCGCGACGACCTTCTCCACATAGGCGTCGACGTCGTCGACGAAGATGTAGCCGATCCAGCCGGGGCGGGAGCCTTCCGGACAGCCGCCCTCGGGGGTGAACACCCCGCCGACCCCGGCGTCGCCGACATTGAGGATGGTGTAGGGCGTGGGGCCGGGCAGGCCGGAGTCGGTCGGCGTCCAGCCCACGACCTCGGCATAGAACTTGGCCGCCGCCTCGACGTCGGTGGTCATCAGTTCGTACCAGCCGAACTTTCCGCTCGTATCCGACATGCTCGTTCTCCCTTTTTACTTTTTATGGCGCCCCGGCTCGGGCGGTTCTCGGCCAGGACGAACGGCGGGCGTTCGCACCGACAGGTGGCTGGGTGATTTTCTAGTCCGGCATGGTCTCGAAGGCCGCCAGGCCCGGCGGCAGCACCACCCAGGCCGGCTTGTCGCGCAGGAAGAGGGCCATGGTCGGCGCGAACTGCGCGGCGTCGTCCAGCGAGCCGGCGTAGATCGTGTGGCTGGCGTCGACCCCGACCTCGCCGCCGAACACCAGGCCGCCGCAGGTCGGGCAGGCGTTGCGCAGGGCCGTGCCGCCCCGGAAGGCCGGCGAGCGGACCTTCAGGGTCTCGCCGGTGATCGTCACCGCCGAGGCCGCAAAGCCCATGAACGGCACGAAGCCCGAGCCCGAGGCCTTGCGGCAATCGGCGCAGCAGCAATAGCCCTGGTAGATCGGTTCGCCCGCGGCGCTCCAGCGCACGGCGCCGCATAGGCATCCGCCAGCGTAACGGTGTTCGGTCGTCATGGGCGGCATTGGCGGACCTTCCTGTGACAGACGCAAGCGTGGACGTTCGTCAGCCGCCTTTCCCTCCGTCGTCATCCCGGCCGGAGGACCGCGTAGCGGGCCGCAGAGCCTGGACCCAGGCGACTGGACGCGGCGTCCAGATCAGGCGCCCCTGAGATGGCTGGCGCAATACGGCGGCCCCTGGGTCCCGGCTCTCCGCTTCGCTTCGGCCGGGATGACGGGCCTGGGGGTGGAAGGAGCGACTAGAACAAACTCAACTGATCCCCCGCCTTGGGCGGGACGCGGAACTGGGTGATGTCGAGGCGGGGCAGGGGCTTGTCGAGTTCGAAGCGGCGCAGGGCGGCGTGGAAGCGCTGGTTCAGCACCTCGGCGATCGGGCCTTCGCCGGTCATGCGCTTGCCGAACTCGCTGTCATAGGCCGCCCCGCCGCGCATCTGGCGCACCAGCGACATCACCCGCTTGGCGCGGTCGGGGTGGTCGGAGGCCAGCCACTGCTCGAAGAGGCCATGGATCTCCATCGGCAGGCGGATGGCGACGTATCCCGCAGCCACCGCGCCGGCTTCCTTGGCCCGTTCCAGCACCGCCTCCATCTCGTGGTCGTTCAGCGACGGGATGGCCGGGGCGAACATGACGATGGTCGGCACGCCGGCTTCGGACAACTGGCGCACGGCGTCGAGCCGCCGCTCGGGCGTGGCGGCGCGGGGCTCCATGCTGCGGGCCAGGCGACGATCGAGCGTGGTGATCGACACCGCCGCGCGCGCCAGGCCGGCGCGGCCCATCTCACCCAGGATGTCGAGGTCGCGGGTGATCAGGGCCGACTTGGTGATGATCGAGAACGGGTGGCGATAGCGGCTCAGCGTCTCCAGCACGCCTCGGGTGACGCGAAGCCCGCGCTCCTGCGGCTGGTAGGGGTCGGTGTCGCCGCCGATATGGACGCTGCCGACTTTGTAGGTGGGCTTGGAAAGCTCGCGGTCGAGCAGCTTGCCGGCTTCGGGCTTGAAGAACAGCTTGCTCTCGAAGTCGAGGCCGGGGGAGAGGCCGAGATAGGCGTGGGCGGGCCGGGCGTAGCAGTAGATGCAGCCGTGCTCGCAGCCGCGATAGGGGTTGATCGAGCGGTCGAAGCCGACGTCGGGGCTCTTGTTGCGGGCGATGACGGTCTTGGACTTCATGGCCAGTACGCTGGTGGTCAGCGGCCGGGCGGCGTTGTCCTCCTCCGTCCAGCCGTCTTCGAAGGGCTCAGACGTGCGGCTCTCGTAGCGGCCGGTCTCGTTGCTCCGCGCCCCGCGCCCGCGCAGGGCGGCGGTCCCGGTCTTGTAGGCGGTGTCGGTGAAGGAGCGGCGCGACAGCATGAGGCGAACCTTACGCGCACATTTAGAACATAACAAGAACGATGCTTGACGCCGCATGGGGCGAGGCCGCAAAGGCGGATGCATGATCTCTGTGATCCTTCCCGCCGTCGCGCCCGGCCCAGCCTCCGTGCATGCGCTCGCCCAGCTTCTGGCCCAGCTGGTGCCGGCGGCCGTCGACGGCCTGGTCAAGGAGGTGGTGATCGCCGGGCCGGCCGAGCCGGGCTTGGATGCGCTGATCGAGGACAGCGGCGCGCGGTTCGTGGCGGCGTCGGGCGACCGGGGCGCGCTGCTGGCGGCGGGAGCGGCTGTGACGCGGGGCGACTGGATCCTGGCGCTGGATCCGGCGCGGGGCCTGCCGGAGGCCTGGCGCGGACCGGTCGAAGCGCATCTGGCCGGCGGCGCAGGGGCGGCGGCCCTGCTGGTTCCGGCGGGCGGGCTGCTGGCGCGGCTGACGGCGGCGCCGCTGGGGCTGCTGGTGCGGCGGCTGGACTATGCGGCGGGGCCGGGGTTCGTGGGCGCGGCGCCGGAGAAGGCGTTGGCGGGACGGCTGAAGGCGCGGCGGTTGAAGGTCTAGCGCTAGCCCCCTCCGGCCCTCCGGGCCACCTCCCCCAGAGGGGGAGGATTTGCGGGCGCGTTGCTCTTCGAGATGCTCCCCTTTTGGGGGAGCTGTCGGCGAAGCCGACTGAGGGGGTCTTGCGGGATTGAAGTGACCTGCCGCCCCGCGTTATCGAAGACCCATGTCGCTCGCCCACGCCTCCGCCGCCGCATCCGTGAAGGGCGTCGGCTGGCTGCGGCGCAGGATCCGGTCCAGCGAGCTTTGGCTGATCGCCGTGGCCACCCTGATCGGGGTGGCGGCCGGAACCTTCGCGGTCGTGCAGGCCCAGGTGGCGCACGGCCTGCAGATGCTGCTGTTCCAGATCGACATCAACGAGCGGCTGAGCGCGCAGACCCACGTGGCGCCCTGGCGGCTGCTGGCCATTCCGATCGGCGGCCTGCTGCTGGGCGCGGCCGGCTGGGCCTGGGCCAAGTACCGGCCGCGTCCGGCTGTCGACCCGGTCGAGGCCAACGCCCTGCACGGCGGGCGGCTGTCGATGAAGGACAGCGCCTTCATCTGCGGCCAGACCATGCTGTCGAACGGAGTGGGGGCCTCGGTGGGGCTGGAAGCGGCCTATGCCCAGGCGGGCGCGGCGGCGGCCTCGTTCGCCGGACAGCGGCTGAACCTGCGCCGGGCCGACATGCGCACCCTGGTGGGCGCCGGGGCCGGCGCGGCGATCGCCGCCGCGTTCGGAGCGCCGCTGACCGGGGCCTTCTACGCCTTCGAGATCGTCATCGGGGCCTATACCGTCGCCAACCTGGCCCCCGTGGCCGCTGCGGCCCTGGCCGCCGTGCTGGTGGCTGGCAAGATGGGTGCGATCCCCTATCTGCTGAAGACCGATACCCAGGCCGTGCAGTCATGGACCGACTATGGCCTCTACGCCCTGCTGGGCCTGATCAGCGCGGTGCTGGGCATCGCCCTGATGCGGCTGGTGGCCAACGCGGAGCGGCTGGTTACCCGCTCGCCGATCCCGCGCTGGCTGCGGCCGGCGATCGGCGGCGTCGGGCTCGCCGCCCTGGCCCTGGTGACGCCCCAGACCCTGTCGGCCGGGCACGGGGCGCTGCACCTGAACCTGATGACGGAGCTGCCGCTGAAGATTCTGGTGCTGCTGCTGGCGATGAAGGCGCTGGCCTCGGTTATCTCGCTGAGCTTCGGGTTTCGGGGCGGCCTCTTCTTCGCCTCGCTGTTCCTAGGGGCGCTGATCGGCCAGGTGTTCTCGGCGCTGTCGCTGCTGATCCCCTGGGCGCCGAGCCTGGATCCGACCGTCGCGGCCCTGGTCGGCATGGCCGCGCTGGGCGTGGCCGTGGTCGGCGGACCCTTCACCATGTCGTTCCTGGTGCTGGAGGCGACCGGCGACTTCACGGTGGCGGCCGCGGCCCTGGTGGCCTCGATGATCGCCAGCGCCATGGTGCGCGAGACCTTCGGCTATTCGTTCTCGACCTGGCGCCTGCATCTGCGCGGCGAGACCATCCGCAGCGCCCACGACGTCTCGTGGATGCGGCCGCTGAGCGCCGGGCGGATGATGCGCAAGGATGTCCAGACCGTGCCGGCCTCGACCACCCTGGCCGAGTTCCGCCGTCGTTTTCCGTTGGGTTCGACCAAGCGGGTGATCATGGTCGACGAGACCGGGCTCTATGCCGGGGTGATCCCGACCGCCAAGGCCTATGTCGACGGCGGCGACGGCGAGAAACCCGTGGCCAGCCTGGCGATCAACGCCGACACGGCGCTGAAGCCCGACCAGACCATCAAGGACGTCATGCGCGCCTTCGACCACGGCGAGACCGACGAGCTGGCGGTGATCGACGACAAGAAGAACGTGCTGGGCGTGCTGTCGGAGGCCTACGCGACGCGGCGCTACGCCGAGGAGCTGGAGAAGGCGCGCAGGGAGCTGACGGGCGAGGCGGGGTGAGTTTCCCTCTCCCCTTGCGGGAGAGGGTGGCCTCGCGGAGCGAGGTCGGGTGAGGGGTTTCTCAGAAGCTTGCGGAGAGGTCTTTCGACCCCTCATCCGTCGGCTTCGCCGACACCTTCTCCCGCAAGGGGAGAAGGAAACAGATTACATATCCAGCCGGAAGTCGATCACCCGCTGGCCGCTGGCCACGGCGTCCAGCGTCTTGGTCTCCGCGCCGAGCAGGCGGCGGTAGGTCCAGTACGAGGCCATGACCTTCTCGACGTAGTTGCGGGTCTCCTGGGCCGGGAGGCTCTCGATCAGCAGCAGGCTGTCGCAGTCCTGGCCCAGCTGCTGCTGCACCTTCAGCAGGGTGCCCGGGCCGCCGTTGTAGGCGGCGACGGCGCGCAGGATGTCGGGGCTCTGCAGGCCGCGGTCCATCAGCCATGTGAAGTAGTCCTGGCCGACCCGCAGGTTGAAGGCCGGGTCGAACAGCGGGGTGTTGTCGGCCAGCAGCTTGTCGTCGCCGGCGGCGCGGGCGGCGGCGACGGGCATCAGCTGCATCAGGCCCACGGCGCCGGCACCGGAGACGGCCATCGGGTCGAAGCGGCTTTCCTGGCGCACCAGGGCGTAGACCAGGGCCTTGCTGATCGTGAAGCCGCCCTTGGGGGCCAGCTCGGGCAGGGGATAGTCCTCGCCGCCGATCTTCTTGACCGGACGGCCGGCGTTGAACGGCGCGCGGGCGTTGAGGGCGAGCGTCAGGGCGCTCCAGTCGGCGCGGGCCTTGTCGTCGGTCGCCAGCGACAGGCCGGCCCGCAGCTCGGCGCCGGCCTCGGTCCAGCGGCCCAGCTGGGCCAGCGAGGCGGCGCGGCGGGCGCGCTGGTCTGAGGACAGCAGCTTGCCCAGCGAAGCCGGGTCAGGGCCGTTGTAGGAGACGCGGGTGATCAGGGCGGCGATCGGGTCGTCCGGATCGTTGGCCACGGCCACGCCGGCCATGGACAGCTGGCGGGCGGCGATCATGCCGTAGAAGGTCTGCGGCGCCTGGGCGGCCTGGTTCAGCAGGTCGCGGACAGCCGTCCTGTCGCCCGCCATGCTGGCCGAGCGGGCGGCCCAGAAGGCGCCGGCGGCGCGCAGCCAGTCGTCCTGGCCCTCGTCATGGGCCACCTGCTCGAAATAGCCGCGCGCCTCGGCGTAGGATTCCAGGCGGAAGGCGGCGAGGCCGGCGATCCAGCGCTCGTTGGCCAGCTTGGCCAGCTTGAGCGCGGCCTTCACGTCGCCGGAATAATAGGCCTCGCGGGCGGCGCGGCCCTTGTCGGCCGGACCAGCGCTGCGCACGCCCTGGGCAACCTCGACGAACAGTTCGGGGGCCTTGGGCTCGGGCGAGCGGGCGGGCTTGCGCTTCAGCGCCAGGGCGTAGACGCGCTCGGCGCCGGCCTCGTCGCCATAGAGCTTCAGCCAGCCGGTCAGGTCGTCATAGCTGGCCGTGTAGGCCGTCGGGTGCATCAGCCGGGTCAGCGACAGCTTGCCGATCAGGCTGCGGTCGCGGGTGTTGGCGAAGGCGGCTTCGGCGGCGTCGAAATCACCGCGGTCGGCCGCCGTGAAGGCGGCCTGGTAGAAGCGCTGGTCGCTGTCGGACAGAGGTTCGAGCCCCGCGGCCCGCACCGCGGGCGCGGCGAGGTTCAGGCAAAGCGCGAGGGCCGAGACAACGGCCAGAGGGCGAGCGAAAAGCTGCAAATCGTATCCGCGCAAGGCCTTTGCAAAGGCGGCGCGCGTCCCCGTTCCGACTGGTCAGCGGCTTGTTTAATGGGGCCTTTCCGGCCGATCAAGTCTTTCGGCCAGCATCAAGAGGTCCTGCCAGGCCTTCTTCTTGGCCGCCGGCTGGCGCAGCAGGAAGGCCGGATGCAAGCTGGGCAAGGCCGGAACCTCGATCGAACCGTCCTCGGAGCGCCACTCGAACCAGCGGCCGCGAAGCGACAAAATGCCTTCCTCACGGCGCAACATGCTCTTTGCGGAGGCGCCGCCGACCATCAGGATCAACTTGGGTTTGACCAGGGCGATCGTTCGCTCGACGAACGGGGCGCAGACGGCCTGCTCCTGGGGCGTGGGCGTGCGGTTGCCCGGCGGGCGCCAGAAGACGGTGTTGGTGATGAAGGCGCGGTCCTGCAGACCGGCGGCCTTGAGCATGCGGTCGAGCAGTTGGCCGGCCCGGCCGACGAAGGGCTGGCCGCGGGCGTCTTCCTCGGCGCCGGGGCCTTCGCCGATGACCATGACCGGGGCGTCGCCGGGGCCGCGCGAGAACACCGCCTGCTTGGCGCCCTGGGTCTTCAGCGGGCAGCCGTCGAAGGCGGCGATGGCGGCGGCGAGGCTTTCGAGGTCGTCGCAGGCGGCGGCGAGCGCCTTGGCCTCCGCAGCGGCCGCGCCGATGTCGACGCCGCCGAACGCGCCGGGACGGGGAGGGGGCGCGGCGACGACCACGGGCTGGGGCTGGCTGCGGGCCCGCAGCAGGGCCGCGCCCTCGGCCAGGCGGTCGATCGGCTCGTCGGCGTAACAGGCCTCGACCCCCGCATCGGCCCAGAAGGCCAGCAGGCTTTCGACGGCGCGCGGATCGACGGCGAGGCTCATGACGTTTTCTCTAGCGAGTATAATGGGCTGCGTCACCGATATGTCCGCGCTGCGGTGCAACAAAAACTATCCGGTTTTCCTTGACCGCCGTGGCGTCACGTTCGGATAAAGTCCGACTCAAACAGGAAGAAGGCAGGCTCCACTCAAGAGCCTGGGGCGGGAGAAGCCATGAGCGAAGTCCTCGAACGCGAGTCGATGGAATACGACGTCGTCATCGTCGGGGGCGGCCCGGCGGGCCTGGCGTCTGCCATCCGTCTCAAGCAACTGGCCGAGAAGGCCGGAACCGAAATCAGCGTGGCCCTGGTCGAAAAGGGCTCGGAGGTCGGCGCCCACATCCTGTCGGGCGCGGTCATCGATCCCAAGGCGCTGAACGAACTGATCCCCGACTGGAAGGAAAAGGGCGCGCCGCTCGAGACCCCGGTCACCAAGGACAAGTTCCTGCTGCTCGGTCCTCAGGGCGAGCTCGGCCTGCCGATGTTCGCCATGCCGCCGTTCATGCACAACCACGGCTGCTACATCGCCTCGCTGGGCAACGTCACCCGCTGGCTGGCCGCCCAGGCCGAAGAGCTGGGCGTCGAGATCTATCCGGGCTTCGCCGCCTCGGACACGGTCTGGCGCGAGGACGGCTCGCTGAAGGGCGTGGTCGTCGGCGTGGTTGGCGTCGCCAAGGACGGCCACGAGAAGCCGGACTACCAGCCGGGCATGGAACTGCACGGCAAGTACGTGTTCATCGCCGAGGGCGTGCGCGGCTCGCTGGCCAAGCTGCTGATCGCCAAGTTCGAGCTGGACGCCGGCAAGTCGCCGCAGAAGTACGGCATCGGCATCAAGGAGCTGTGGCAGATCCCGGCCGACAAGCACCAGCCGGGCCTGGCCCAGCACACCACCGGCTGGCCGCTGGACAACCAGACGGGCGGCGGCAGCTTCATGTACCACTTCGGGGACAACTACGTGTCCATCGGCTACGTGGTGCACCTGAACTACAAGAACCCCTGGCTGTCGCCGTTCGACGAGTTCCAGCGCTTCAAGCAGCACCCTTCGGTGCGACCCTACCTGGAAGGCGGCAAGCGCATCGCCTACGGCGCGCGGGCCATCACCGAGGGCGGCTACCAGTCGATCCCGAAGCTGTCGTTCCCGGGCGGCGTGCTGATCGGCTGCTCGGCCGGCTTCGTGAACGTGCCGCGCATCAAGGGCAGCCACAACGCCATGAAGACCGGCATGCTGGCCGCCGAGGAGGCGTTCAAGGCCATCGCCGCCGGCCGCGAGGGCGACGCCCTGGTCGAGTACGAAGCCGCCTTCGAGAAGTCTTGGGTGGCCAAGGAACTGAAGGTCGTCCGCAACGCCAAGCCGCTGCTGGGCAAGCTGGGCACGGCCCTGGGCGGGGCGGCCGGCATGTTCGACATGTGGTGCGCGCACCTGCTGGGCGGGTTCTCGTTCTTCGGCACGCTGAAGCACGAGAAGACCGACGCGGCCTCGACGGGCCTGGCCAAGGACTACAAGCCGATCGTCTATCCCAAGCCGGACGGCGTGATCAGCTTCGACAAGCTGTCGAGCGTCTTCCTGTCGGCCACCAACCACGAGGAAGACCAGCCGGCGCACCTGAAGCTGAAGGACCCGTCGATCCCGATCGACGTCAACCTGCCCAAGTACGGCGAACCGGCGCGTCTCTACTGCCCGGCCGGCGTCTACGAGGTGCTGTACGACGAGCAGGGCGCCAATCCGAAGTTCCAGATCAACGCCCAGAACTGCGTCCACTGCAAAACCTGCGACATCAAGGACCCGTCGCAGAACATCGTCTGGACGACGCCCGAAGGCGGCGGCGGTCCGAACTATCCGAATATGTAGGGCTCTTTGCCTCTCCCCTTGCGGGAGAGGGTGGCCTCCCGGAGGGAGGTCGGGTGAGGGGTCTCTCAGACATAGAACGCCGCGACAGCCGATCAGCCGTCGCGGCGTTTTTCGTTCGTGCGACCCCTCATCCGTCGTCCCGCGGACGACACCTTCTCCCGCAAGGGGAGAAGGATGCTTGAACGAGGCCCTGAAACCGAACAGGGTGGCCGGATGATGCGTTTCCGAGTCCTCCTGTCCCTGGCCTCCACCGCCGTCCTGGCCGCCTGCGCCACGTCGGGGCCGCCTTTGCGCGGCGAGCAGAGCGGGTGGAACAACACGCCCTGGGACGGGCGTTCGGCCTACGGCCAGTTCCTGGCCGGCCAGGCGGCGATGGAGGACGGGCGCAGCGAGGAAGCCGCCGCCTATTTCCAGGCCGCCCGCAACCTGGGCGAGGACCCGGGCCTGATCGCCGAGCGGGCCTTCACCGCTTCGCTGCTGGCCGGCGAGGTGTCGCGCGCCGCCGAACTGGCGCCGGTCGCGCCGGGCGGGACCGAGGGCGTGCGTCGCCTGGGCGTGCTGACCCAGGCCGTCGACCTGCTGTCGCGCGGCAAGGGCAAGGATGCTCAAACCTTGCTGGCCGATCCGACCCTGGGCTTCCCGCATCGTCCGGTCGTCACCCTGCTGACCCCGTGGGCCGCCGCCGCGGCCGGCGACGCCGCCAAGGCCCAGACCCTGCCCGAGCTGCGCAACGACCGCCTGGTGCAGTATTTCGGCCGCCTGGGCCACGCCGAGATCCTGGAGCGGGCCGGCAAGACCGCCGAGGCCGAAGCCGACTACAAGGCGCTGATGGAGGTTCCGGCCGTGCGGCCGATGTTCGCCATCGACTACGGCGCGTTCCTGGAGCGCCGCAAGCGCCGCGACGAGGCCGTGGCCCTCTACGACTCCATCCTGGCCGACGCCCCGACCGACTCGGCGCTGCTGGAGGCGCGCGCCCGCGCCGCCGCGAAGAAGGCCGCCCCGCCATTGAACACGGTCCGCCAGGGTGCGGCCAACAGCCTGGTCGCCTGCGCGGCGGTGTTCAGCAACGAGCGCCAGAGCCAGTTCGCCCTGGCCTATCTGCGCCTGGCCCTGCACCTGGATCCCAAGCGCGAGGACGCGCTGCTGATGGTCGGCGACCTGCTCGACCAGGGCGGCGATCCCGAGGCGGCTCGCGCCGCCTATGCCCGCGTTCCGGCCACTTCGTCGCGCTATCCCGCGGCCCAGGGCAAGATCGCCTGGACGCTGCAGAACGCCGGCGACAAGGCCAAGGCCCTGACCATCGCCGAGGCCGCCGCCAAGTCGCCCAACGCCGGCCGCAGCGCCCAGCTGGTCTATGCCGACCTGCTGCGGGCCAACGACCGCTGGGCCGACGCCGTGGCGGTGATCGATCCGCTGGTGGCCGCCGAGAAGGACAAGCCCGACTGGCGGCTGCTCTACATGCGCGGCGTGTCGCTGGAACGAGCCGGCCGCTGGCCCGACGCCGAGCGCGACCTGCAGCAGGCACTCAGCCTCAATCCCGACGAGCCCGAACTGCTGAACTATCTCGGCTACTCGTGGATCGATCGCAACGAGCACCTGGCCGAAGCCCTGACGATGGTGCAGAGGGCCGTGAAGGCCAACCCGCAGTCGGGCGCCATGCTCGACTCCCTGGGCTGGGCCTATCACCGCCTGGGCGACGACAAGGCCGCCGTCGAGATGCTGGAACAGGCCATCGAGTTCGAGCCCGGCGATCCGGACATCAACGACCACCTGGGCGACGTCTACTGGCGTCTGGGCCGCAAGACCGAGGCCCAGTTCCAGTGGCGGCGCGTGCTGAGCCTGGAGCCGACGCCCGAGCAGAAGGCCGCCGCCGAGGCCAAGCTGAAGGACGGGCTGGGGTCGAAGGGCCCCGCCAAGGCCCCGGCCGTGGCCAA
Organism: Caulobacter sp. GW821-FHT10C03; assembly: GCF_059415485.1. Lineage (NCBI taxonomy): Bacteria > Pseudomonadati > Pseudomonadota > Alphaproteobacteria > Caulobacterales > Caulobacteraceae > Caulobacter > Caulobacter sp. GW821-FHT10C03. Next base: position 45,528 of record NZ_JBWKNI010000023.1, read on the forward strand.
CGGCGCCGACACGCTTTAGGTCTACGGGCCACAAGCCCAGTTCTCGGATACCTCGATGCGCCGTTCCGCCTTCGCCCCGGCCAAGGTCAACCTGTTCCTGCACGTCGGCGGGCCCGACGCGGAGAACTATCACCCGCTGTCGAGCCTGATGGTGTTCGCCGACGTCGGCGACACGGTGTCGATCCAGCCGGCCGATGCGCCCAGCTTCGAGGCGACCGGCCGGTTCGGCGGCGAGATCCCGGTCGACGGCGGCAATCTGGTGGTCCGCGCCGCGCGGGCTTTGCACGAGGCCGTCGGCGGACCGGCCCCACCGGTGCGGCTGATCCTCGACAAGGCCCTGCCGATCGCCGCCGGCCTTGGCGGCGGCTCCAGCGACGCTGGCGCGGCCCTGCGGCTGCTGCGCGAGGCCCTGGGGCTGTCGCTGTCGGACGCCGAACTGGAAGCCGTGGCCGGCTCGCTGGGCGCGGACGGGGTTCCGTGCCTGTGGGCCGCGCCGGTGATGGCGCAGGGCAGGGGAGAGCGGCTGTCGCCGGCCCCCGCGCTGCCCGAACTGCACGCGGTGCTGGTCAACCCGCTGGTTCCGTCGCCGACCGGGGCGGTCTATCGCGCCTATGACGCCGCCGTGGATCCGCGCGGGGAGGCTCCGCCGCCGACGCCCGACGCCTTCGAAAGCGCCGAGGAGGTCTGCGCCTGGCTCGCGGCCCTGACCCGCAACGACCTGCAGGCCCCGGCCGTGGCCCTGGAGCCACGTATCGGCGAGGTGCTGGAGCTGCTGGCCGGCGAGCCCGAGGCGCTGCTGGCGCGGATGTCGGGCTCCGGCGCGACTTGCTTTGCCCTGTGCGCCAGCGACATCGAGGCCGAGGGCCTGGCCGAGCGCATCGAGGCGATGCGGCCTGACTGGTGGGTGAAGCGGTGCCGCCTGGGCGGGCCGTTCTAGGCTCTCTTGGGCGTCATCCCGGGCGAAGGCGCGTCGCGCCGCAGACCCGGGACCCAGGGGCCGCCGCAGTGCGATTACAGCCGCTTGGGCGGGAGCTTCCGTAGCCGCACCCAATCCCCTGGGTCCCGGCTCTACGCTGCGCTTCGGCCGGGATGACGATGTTTTTGCGCTGAAGGTGTTTGCCGCAATCCTCGCGCTGGCGGGGAGGGCGCCGTTCCGCCTAGTGTCCCTGGCCTTTGTGTTTAGGGAGTCCAGCATGGACCGCCGCCTGTTCCTCGCCGCCGCAGCGGCCGCCGCCGCCTCTTCGGCGCACGCCCAGGAAGCCGCCCCCGCGCCCCAGCCGGCCGCTCCGCCGCCACCCGCGCCCAAGCCGCCCACGCGGGTGGCCGTCGAGACGCCGCTGGGCCGCATCGTCATCGAGCTGGCCACCAAGGAAGCGCCGATCACCACGGCCAACTTCCTGCGTTATGTGGATCAGAAGCGCTATGACGGGGCGACCTTCTTCCGGGCCTCGCGAGCGCCGGGCGCGCCGGAGTACGGCCTGATCCAGGGCGGGGTGCAGGGCGATCCCAAACGGGTGCTGCCGCCGATCGCCCACGAGCCGACCACCAAGACCGGCCTCAAGCACGTGGACGGCGTGGTCTCGATCGCCCGCAACGCGCCCGGAACGGCGACCTCGGACTTCTTCATCCTGATCGGCGACGCCCCGGGCCTGGACGCCAATCCGGCCGCCTCGGGCGACAACCAGGGCTTCGCCGCCTTCGGCAAGGTGGTCGAGGGGATGGACGTCGTGAAGAAGATCCTGGCCCTGCCGACGCCGGGCAAGGCGATCAATCCGGTGATGACCGGCCAGATCATCGACCCGCCGCTGAAGATCATCTCGGCGCGGCGCGTTCCGTAGGGGGCGACACCGAGCCAGCAAAGAAAAAGGGCGCGGAGGCCGAAGCTTCCGCGCCCTTCTTTTTTGGACCGCTTACCAGCGGAGCCCGAAGGCTCAGCTGTGGTAGGCGCGTTCCCCGTGTTCGGAGATGTCCAGACCTTCTTCTTCCGCGTCCGGCGAGGCGCGCAGGCCGATCACCAGCTTGATGACCAGGAAGACGATGATCGAGGCGACGGCCGACCAGACGATCGTGACGCCGACGCCCTTCAGCTGGGCGATGACCTGGGTGACCAGGTCGTAGGCGGCGGTGTCGCAGGTCGAGATGTCGCCGTCCTTGGCGCACGAGGTGTAGTCGACGACGCCGGCGCCGCCCCAGGCGGGGTTGACCACCAGGCCGGTGCCGATGGCGCCGACGATGCCGCCGATGCCGTGGATGCCGAAGGCGTCCAGGCTGTCGTCGTACTTCAGGGCGTTCTTAACGGCCGAGCAGAAGATGATGCAGATCGGCGAGACGACCAGGCCCAGGATCAGGGCGCCCATCGGACCGGCGAAGCCGGCGGCCGGGGTGACGGCGACGAGACCGGCGACCACGCCCGAGGCCAGGCCCAGGGCCGACGGCTTCTTGCGGGTGATCCACTCGACGATGATCCAGGACAGACCGGCCGCGGCGGTGGCCACGAAGGTGTTGACCATGGCCAGCGAGGCGTAGGCGTTCGACTCGAGGTTCGAACCGGCGTTGAAGCCGAACCAGCCCACCCACAGCAGGCCAGCGCCCACCAGGGTCAGGGTCAGCGAGTGCGGGGGCATCGGTTCCTTGCCGAAGCCTTGGCGCTTGCCGAGGATGATGGCGCCGACCAGGGCGGCGATACCGGCGTTGATGTGGACCACGGTGCCGCCGGCGAAGTCGAGGGCGCCGAAGCTCCAGATCAGGCCGGCCTTGACGGGCGCGGTCGGGTTCAGGGCGATCGCGTCCGGACCCGGCCACCACCAGACCATGTGGGCCATCGGGTAGTACGAGAGCAGCGGCCACAGCACGGCGAAGGCCACGATGGCGGCGAACTTCATGCGCTCGACCAGCGAGCCGACCACCAGAGCCGCGGTGATGGCGGCGAAGGTCGACTGGAAGGCGATGAAGGTCAGTTCCGGGATCACGACGCCGGTCGAGAAGGTGGCGACCACGCTGGATGGCGTGACGTCCTTCAGGAACAGACGGCCCAGACCGCCGACGAAGGTGTCCCAGTGTCCGCCGTCGGTGAAGGCGAAGCTGTAGCCCCACAGGAACCAGGCGACGAAGCCGATCAGGGCCACGGTCGAGACCTGCATCATGACCGACAGCATGTTCTTGGAGCGGACCAGGCCGCCGTAGAACAGGGCCAGGCCCGGCAGGATCATCAGCAGCACCAGCAGCGCCGAGGTCAGCATCCAGGCGTTGTCGCCCTTGTCCTGCTTGTCGACGATGGTGGGAGCGGCGGCTTCGGCGGGCGCGGCGGCCGGAGCGGCGGCCGGGGCCGGCGCGGCCTCGGCGGGCGCGGCGGCAGCGGCGGCCGGCGCGGCCTCCTGAGCGAAGGCGGTGGCGCCGATCGGCGCCCCCGCGAGAGTCGCGGCGAGCATCAGCCCAGCCAGCGGCTTAAAGGTGAGTTTCATCGTTGGTATCCCCTTTCCCCGACGATTACAGAGCGGCCGGGCCGGTTTCGCCCGTCCGAATGCGCACGGCTTCTTCGACATTGAGGACGAAGATCTTGCCGTCGCCGATCTTGCCCGTGGCCGCGGCGGCCTTGACCGCTTCGACCGCCTTGGCCGCGGACGCATCGTCCACCACGGCTTCCAGCTTCACCTTGGGCACGAAGTTCACTTGGTACTCCGCGCCGCGATAAATCTCGGTTTGGCCCTTCTGGCGGCCGTAACCCTTCACTTCCGACACCGTCAGGCCTTCGACGCCCGCGGCGACCAGCGCCTCGCGGACTTCATCGAGCTTGAAGGGTTTGACGACCGCTATGATCAGTTTCATCCGCCTTGCTCCGGCCCGCCGTACAGGCAGGCCCCCCTTGTTTGGTTGCTAGAGCGCGTTCGCTCACTCGATCACCGCGACGCCGCCGGAATGCGGCCGCGTCGTTTCCCCGGCGCTCGCACGCTATCGGCCACGGTTCCTGGAACGGGGGCACGGGTTAGGGTTTGAGAAACGAAAGGGACGAGGCGCCGGAAAAATAATCATAGAACATCGATATTGCACTTTTAGAAGGCAAAATAAGCGTCCAGCGGCGCCGTGGCGCGGGACGTCGCTGAACGTCTACAATCGCGGCTCCCATCTCCCTTTCGGAGGATTCTCCATGCCGCCCCTGTGGGCCAAGATCGCCCCGTGGGCGCTGCTGATCTGCTCCAACGTCTTCATGACCTTCGCCTGGTACGGCCACCTCAAGCACCGCGCCATCGCACTGCCTCTGGCCATACTGACCAGCTGGATGATCGCGCTGCCCGAATACATGCTGGCGGTTCCCGCCAACCGCATCGGTGCGGGCGTCTATTCCACGGCTCAGCTCAAGACCGGCCAAGAAGCGATCACGCTGATCGTCTTCACGTTGTTCTCCTACTTCTACCTCGGAGAGGCGATCCGCTGGACGACGGCGCTGGGTTTCCTGCTGATCTTCGCCGGAGCTTCACTAGTGTTCTTTTTCAAGTAACGGCGAAGTCTGGATCACGAGCCCGTGAGGTCGTGCAACGGACTCGCAATCTGGAGCGTACAGCCGGCCTGGAATTCGAGCGAAAGGACCAGGCCATGTATGTGACGCGCTTTCTCTCCGCCGCCGCCGCCGTCGCGCTGCTCTCGGGCGTCGCCATCGCCCAGACGACGGCCCCGGCCCAGCCGCCCGCCGCTCCGCCTCCCGCGACCACCGCCGCCCCGGCGACAGCGGCCGCCAAGGTGACCCCGAACGGCGACCTGATCGCCACGGCCAAGGCCTCGGGGCAGTTCACGGTCTTCCTCAAGGCCCTGGACGCCACCAACCTGACCAGCGTGCTGGCCAGCAATCCGAACCTGACGGTGTTCGCCCCGACCGACGCGGCCTTCGCGGCCCTGCCGGCCGGCGAGCTCGACCGCCTGATGCAGCCGGCCAACGCCGCTCAGCTGCAGAAGGTGCTGACCTACCACGTGATCAACACCAAGGTGGACAGCAGCAAGATCAACGGCGCCAAGGGCGAGGTGAAGACCGTCGAGGGCTCGTCGGTCGTGCTCGACGGCAGCGGCGCGACCCCGATGGTCGACGGCGCCAACATCGTCCAGGCCGACGTGCTGGCCACCAACGGCGTGCTGCACGTGGTCGACAAGGTGCTGATCCCCAAGGACGTGCCGATCCAGGCGGCCGCGGCCGCGACGGATGACGCCGCCACCAGCATGGCCTCGACGACCGCCAGCGCCGACGTGATGTCGGCCACCGACGCCGGTTCCGACGTCGCCGCCCAGGCCGCCCCGGCGCCGGCTCCGGATCAGGCCGCGACCCCGTCGGCGACCGACGCTCCGGCCGACCAGGCCCTGAACCCGACCACCGCGCCGGCCCCTGCCGATCCGACCGCCGCCACCACGGCGCCGGCCGCCGACACCGGCACGGCCGCGCCGACCTCGGCGACCCTGCCGGCCTCGTCGCTGAACCCCGAGCAGCAGGCGACCCTGAAGGCCGGCGACGCCAACGTGGTCTCCAACCCGCCGGTCGCCGACACGCCCGAGAACCGCAAGGCCTACGGCTCGCCGATGTCCAACGCCGGCAAGCGCTCGGCCGCCAAGGGCAACTAAGTTCGAACGGGGTGTAACAAACGACGTCCCCTTCGCTTGAAGCGACAGTCGGCGGGCCCTATGGTCCGCCGACTTTTTTCAGGCCCTTGTTCGGACGTCATGCCCGCCGCCCCCAAATCGTTTCAAAGCCTCATCCTGACGCTCCATAACTACTGGAGCGAAAAGGGCTGCGTGATCCTGCAGCCGCACGACGTGGAAGTGGGGGCGGGGACGCTGCACCCGGCCACGGTGCTGCGCGCGCTCGGTCCCAAGCCGTGGAACGCGGCCTACGTCCAGCCCTCGCGCCGTCCGGGCGACGGCCGCTATGGCGAGAACCCCAACCGCCTGCAGCACTATTACCAGTACCAGGTGATCCTGAAGCCCAACCCGGCCGATATGCAGGACCTGTATCTGGGCTCGCTGGAGGCCATCGGCCTGGACCTGCGCACCCACGACATCCGCTTCGTCGAGGACGACTGGGAAAACCCGACCGTCGGCGCCTGGGGCCTGGGCTGGGAAGTCTGGTGCGACGGCATGGAAGTGTCGCAATACACCTACTTCCAGCAGGTGGGCGGCCTGGACGTGAACCCGGTTGCGGGCGAGCTGACCTACGGCCTGGAACGCCTGGCCATGTACGTGTTCGGCGTCGACAACGTCTACGACCTGCCGTTCAACGATCCGGACTCGCCGCTGGGCGCCCTGACCTATGGCGACGTCTTCCTGGCCAACGAGCGCCAGCAGTCGGAAGCCAATTTCCACGGCTATGACGTCGCCGTGCTCAAGCAGCAGTTCGAGCAGATGGAGCAGCAGGTGCCGCTGATGCTGGCCCGCTCCTACAAGAACGAGACCCTCGTCCTGCCCGCCTACGACATGGTCCTCAAGGCCAGCCACCTCTTCAACCTGATGAACGCCCGCGGCGCGATCGCCGTCGCCGAGCGCGCCAGCTACATCGGCCGCATCCGTGACCTCTGTAAGATGTGCGCCCAGAAGTGGGTCGAGCTGCAGGAAGCCGCGTAACTCCAATGCCCCAACTGCTTCTCGAACTGTTCTCCGAAGAGATCCCCGCCCGCATGCAGGGCCAGGCCGCCAAGGACCTGGAGCGCATGGCGCGCGAGCACCTGGCCGCCGCCGGCTTCCTGCCCGAGGCCCTGAAGACCTTCGCCGGCCCGCGCCGCCTGACCCTGGTGGCCGAAGGCCTGCCGCTGGCCCAGGCCGACCGCAAGGAAGAGCTGAAGGGCCCGCGCGTCGGCGCCCCGCAGCAGGCCATGGACGGCTTCCTGCGCAAGGCCGGCCTGACGCAGGACCAGCTGGTCGAGCAGAACGGCGTCTGGATGGCCTTCGTCGAGAAGAAGGGCCGCCCGACCGCCGAAATCGTCGCCGAGATGGTGGAAGCCATCGTCCGCGGCTTCGCCTGGCCCAAGTCGATGACCTGGGGCACGGGCAAGCTGCGCTGGGTGCGTCCGCTGAAGCGGATCCTCTGCGTGCTCGACCGCGAGGTCGTGCCGTTCAGCATCGACGGCATCGCCAGCGGCGACGTCACCGAGGGCCACCGCTTCATGGGTGAGGCCAAGCCCTTCGTCGCCAAGGACTTCGACGAATATGTCGCCGGTCTGGAAGCCCACTTCGTCGTGCTCGACGTCGAGGAGCGCAAGGCGCGCATCCTCGAAGGCTGCAAGACCCTGTGCTTCGCCCGTCATCTCGAACTGGTCGAAGACCAGGGACTTCTGGAAGAAGTCGCGGGCCTCGCCGAATGGCCGACGCCGGTGCTGGGCGACATGGACCCGTCGTTCCTCGACCTGCCGCCCGAGGTGATCCGCACCTCGATGCGCACGCACCAGAAGTACTTCGCCGTGCGCAAGCCTGGCGAGGCGGGTCTGGCCCCGCACTTCATCACCGTGGCCAATATCGAGGCCAAGGACGGCGGCAAGGTGATCGCCGCCGGCAACGCCAAGGTGCTGTCGTCGCGCCTGTCGGACGCCCGGTTCTTCTGGGACGAGGACGTCAAGGCCGGCTTCGAGCCGTGGCTGGCCAAGCTGGACGGCGTGACCTTCCACGCCAAGCTCGGCACGATGAAGCAGCGCGTGGACCGCATCGTCGCCCTGGCCGGCGAGATCGCGCCGCTGGTCGGCGCTGATGTCGACAAGGCCAAGGAAGCCGCGCGCCTCGCCAAGGCCGACCTGACCTCGCAGATGGTCGGCGAGTTCCCCGAGCTGCAGGGGATCATGGGCGGCTACTACGCCCGCCATTTCGGCCTCGATCCCGAGATCGCCGCGGCGATCCAGGACCACTACAAGCCGCAGGGCCCCTCCGACGCCGTCCCGACCGCGCCGCTGAGCGTGGCGGTGGCGCTGGCCGACAAGCTGGATACGCTGGTCGGGTTCTTCGCGATCGACGAGAAGCCGACGGGGAGCAAGGATCCCTATGCGCTGCGTCGCGCGGCGTTGGGGGTGATCCGGATCATTTTGGAGGGGGGCTTCCGCGCTCCGCTTCTCCAGACCAGCAGCGCGGCGTTCGCGGGCGTGTGGTCGGCGCTTGGCGGCGGATCGTTCTCCGTTTCCCTGCGCCCTGATGCGCCGCAGCCTGAGGACGAGCCCTCGAAGCGGGCTCGTGACGTGGTTCTCGGCATCCTCGCCTTCTTCGCCGACCGCCTGAAGGTCACCCTGAAGGACCAAGGCAAGCGACACGATCTGGTCGACGCCGTGTTCGCTCTGGGCGACGACGACCTCGTGCGGATCGTCGCGCGAGTCGAGGCGCTGGACGGTTTCCTGAAGACCGACGACGGCAAGACCCTGCTGGCCGGCTACAAGCGCGCCGCCAACATCCTCAAGGCCGAGGAGAAGAAGGGCGCTCTGCCGGTCGGCGAACCGGAAGAGCCGGCCGCCGACAGCGCCGCCGAGGTGGGTCTCTACCAGGCCCTGCGCCTGCTGAAGGCCCCGCTGGCCGACGCCCTGGCCAAGGAAGACTTCACCGGCGCCATGGCCCAACTGGCCGAACTGCGCGGTCCGGTCGACGCCTATCTCGACGGCGTCTTCGTCAACGACCCCGAGCACCGCGACAACCGCCTCAAGACCCTCGCCGCCGTTCGCGCGGCCATGGGCCAGGTGGCGGACTTCGGTCTGGTTGGAGGGTAGGCCGCTTCGCGGCGCCCCCTCCGGCCCTCCGGGCCACCTCCCCCAGAGGGGGAGGATCTAGGTCGCTTTAGATGCTCCCCCTCTGGGGGAACTGTCGCGGAGCGACTGAGGGGGCGGCCCGCCAGGGCGGCTACTCACACACATCCGCCCACTTGGCGTTGACCGCCTCGGTCCCGTCCGCCTCCTCGATCACCAGCGCGCCGTCGGACCAGACGAAGCGCTCGGGGCCGTCGAAGCTGTCCTGCTCCTGCTGGATGTCGACCTGGCCGCAGACCGAGACGACGTCGCCGTCCTGGTGGGGGAAGACCTGGCCGAAGACGACGGCCGTGGCCTCGGGGAAGCGGTTCTGCACGGCGATCTTGCCGCCGGAGATCGCCAGCTGGTCGTCGCCCCTGTCTTCCACCGCCTCATCGGCGGCGTCGTGGAACACGTAGGCCACGAGGCCCAAGCCCGTGCCGAGCAGGATCACGGCGGCGCCGACCGCGGCCAGGATGCGGATGTCGATCTTCATGCCGCTAGTCGGCCGCAGGTTGCGGTGGGCGTCAACTGACCTTCAAATTATCCCGTCATTCCCGCCCTTGTGGCGGGAACCCCTGGTTCCGTTCGCATGTGAGGCGCAAGCGGATCGCTGGCGATCCGCCCCATCCGCACCTGCGGCTGACAGAGGGTTTCCCGCCACAAGGGCGGGAATGACGGGAGTTTAGGGAGCGGCCTATTCCCGCAGCAGCGGCAGCGACAGCCCGCCGGCCTGCCGCGCGCCGAGGATCTCTCGCCGGAACCGGAACAGCTCCGCCGGGCGGCCGCCGGTTTCGCTGTCGAGGCGGCCCAGGCCCTCGACCAGGTCCTCGCGCTCGACCACGCGGCGGAAGTTCTGCTTGTGCAAGGGCACGCCGGCGATGGCCTCGACGGTGCGCTGCAGGGTCGAGAGGGTGAACTCGGCGGGCGTCAGTTCGAACACCACCGGACGGTACTTGATCTTGCCACGCAGGCGGGAAAGCCCGGTGGCCAGGATCCGTCGGTGGTCGGAGATCATCGGCTCACCCAGGGCCGCCGACAGGGCCTCGGGCTCGGCCGGGTCGTGGCCGTCGGCGCGGGCCCGGTCGCGGGCGGCCTCGGGGGCCAGGCCCGCCTCATAGAGCAGCTCGTAGCGCTCCAGCACCCGCTCCTCGTTCCACGGCGCGCCGTCCAGGGCGAAGGCCAGGCGGGCGCGGGCCAGGCGGTCGGCGTCGTCGCCGGCCCAGCGGCGCAGGGCAGGCGCGATGGCCTCGTCGAGCAGGGCGGGGCGGCCGGCGCGCCAGTCCTCCCAGGGGAAGAACCGGGTCCACGGCGCCCAGACGGTGTCGGGGGCCTGGGTGTCGGTGGCCTTGGGCGTCAGGCCCAGATAGCCGATCGAGACGACGCGAGCGGCGCCGGCCCCGACCTCGGCGCGCGGGGCGTCGCGGCCCTTGTCGCCGAAGGTGTAGAGCTGCTCGACATAGCCCAGCTGGAAGCGGGTCTGCTCGGTGACGAAGGCGCGCAGGGCCAGTTCGAAGGTGCGGTGGCCCTCGGGGTCGAACGGGCCGAACGGCAGGCCGGGCAGAGGCGAGGCGATGTCGGTGACGGCGTCGTGCGGCCGCACGGTCAGGACCACGACCTCGCCGTCGCGCACGGCCACGACCACGGCCGACAGGCCGATGACGACGGCGGAGCTGGAAGAGCCGCCGCTCATTCGGTCTCGAACGCGGCGCTTGGGGAGGATTCGTAGCCGGCCGCCTTCGACAGCACGTGGAAGCGCTGGACGTAGCGGGCCTGGGCCTCGAACGGGGGCTGGGGAACGATCTTCAGGTCGTAGCCGGCCGGCGGCGCGCCGAAGATCGACAGGGATTCGGCGTGCTCGAAGCCCGCCAGCTGGGTGGCCTCGAAGAAGGCGCAGGCGCGGTCGGCCTGCTTGATCAGCTTCTTGATCGGGGCCGGGGTCTTCACCGGCAGGCCGAAGCGGATGTGGATGGCGTCTTCCAGCCGGGCCTCGAAGTCCTTGTACGAGACGCCCAGCGCCGCCTTGAACGGGCTGATCATGTCGCCGATGACGTATTCGGAGGCGTCGTGCAGCAGGGCCGCCAGGCGCCAGCGGGGTTCCAGGTCGGGCTTGATGTGGGCGGCGATCTCCTCGACCACCAGGCTGTGCTGGGCCACCGAGAAGCCGTGCTCGCCGATCGTCTGGCCGTTCCAGCGGGCCACCCGCGCCAGGCCGTGGGCGATGTCCTCGATCTCGATATCCATCGGCGACGGGTCCAGCAGGTCCAGCCTGCGGCCCGAAAGCATCCGCTGCCACGCTCTCGGCTGGCCCTTATGCAGCCCTTTGGCCACGAGATCGTTCCTTACGGTGAAGGTGGTTTGAGTGCCGTATCGCTTGATGAAGATCAATGATGGCCCGGGCCGACGCCTGTGGAAATGCGTTTTGTCAGAAAGCGCGCAAAGGCGCGTTACGGCAGGGCGCGGGGACCGATTTCGGCGCCCGTCGCGCGCCGGCGATTTGGAGGATGGATCATGAGCTGGGCGAGAATCATGGCGCCGCTGGCCGGGGCCAAGTCCGACGAAGGCGTCCTGCGGGCCGCGGCCGAGCTGGCCGCCGGCTTCGACGCCGAACTGGCCGCCATCCACGCGCCGGCCGACGTCGCCGACCTGATGCCGTGGATGGGCGAGGGCTTCATGGGCGGGGTGCAGGTCACCGCGCTCGAAAGCCTGAAGGAAGCCGCCGTCGAGGGCGCTCACGCCGTCGAGGCCCTGGTCGCTTCGCTCGGCTATCCGCGCGCCCGCGTCACCACCCTGGAATCGCCGGTGTGGGCGGGACTGGCCATGGAGTGCCGGCTGTCGGACGTGATCGTGTTCGACGACGCCGCCGCGCGGGGCAAAGGCCCGTTGGCCGAAGCCTTCCAGCAGATGATCGCCGATGAGCAGCGGCCCGTGCTGGTGGCGCGTTCCGGCCTGAAGGTCGGCGGCACGGTCCTGGTGGCCTGGGACGGCGGCAAGGAGGCCAGCCGCGCCCTGCGCACGGCCCTGCCGCTGTTGCAGAAGGCTTCGCGCGTGGTGGTGGCCGGCGCGCCGGCCGCCTCGTCGCGCAGCTTCGAGCTGGCCCGGATGGTCGATTTCCTGGCCGCGCGCGGGGTGACCGCCCTGGTGCGGGTGCTGGAGGGCGCGCACGATGCGGCCAAGCTGCTGCTGGAAGCGGCGCGCGAGGAGGGGGCCGAGGTGCTGGTCGCCGGCGCCTTCGGCCACCCGCGCCTGCAGGAGTTCATCTTCGGCGGCACGACCCGCAGCCTGCTGAACGCCGACGGGCCGTCGCTCTTCCTGTCGCACTGAGTTTTCAACCAAGAAGAAGGAGGCAGTCCATGTCCCTGTCGCGCATCGTCATGCGCCTGGCCCGCAATCCGGGCACCGAGTTCGCCGGCGGCGACGATCATCGCGGCTACGCCCTGACCGCGCCGCTGACCGACGACGGCCATCTGGACGAGGCCGAGTACGCCAAGGCCAGGAAGGACTGCGCCGTCCGCCGCTTCGCCCCCGACGAGGACGCCGCCGATGGCCGCCTGGCTCGCCGCGGCGAGCGCTGGTTCTTCGACTATGACGAGGACGATCAGATCGACGACGAGCCGGTGCATCGCCTCGGCCAGCACCGCTTCGCGGTCGGCGAATACGTCACCGTCACTGACGAGGACGGCCGGCCGCTGACCTACAAGGTCATGGAAGTGACGCCGATCTGATCCCTCTCCCCTTGCGGGAGGGGGTGGCCTCCGAAGGAGGTCGGGTGAGGGGTCTCACGTACAGAAACGCCGCGACAGCCGATCAGCCGTCGCGGCGTTTTGATTTCTGAGAGACCCCTCATCCGTCGGCTTTCGCCGACACCTTCTCCCGCAAGGGGAGAAGGAGGCGTCAGCCCCCCACGTTGTGGCGCACGAGCGCCTTCATGGCCTTGAACAGGTCGCCGTCCTCGCTGTCGCGGCGCTTGGCCTTGACCACGGCCACGGCCAGCGGGCCGCCCTGCGGGCCGCGGGCTTCGTAGCCGGCCAGGTGGTAGCCGGTCGGGGCCTTGTCGCTGGCCAGCACCAGGGTGGCGCGGACGCCGTCCTTGGCCTTGCGGCGCTGCTGGATGACCGCGCCGTCGTCGTTGGCGTGGATCGAGACGTCGCCGTCACCGTCGTCGCTGGAGCTGACCTGGACCGTGCGGCTCTCGTGGCCGCCATCCTTGCGCTCCTCGACCTTGGTGATCTTGCCGCCGCCGCTTTCGGTGACGTTCTTGGTGACCCGCACCTGGGCCTCGCCGTCGTTGGCGTTGATGGTCATGCCGCCGATGCGGATGTCGGCGCCCTCGTCGCGGGCGTCGATGCTGAGGCCGGGCAGCTTGATGTGGGCGGTGTTCTTGCCGCCCGGGGACTTGGGCGCGGCCGAGGCCTTCAGTTGCGGCATCAGGGTCTTGAGCTCGGCCTCGATCGGGGCCAGGGCGGTCTCGGCGTCGTTGTTCTGGAAGTCGACCAGCCGCAGGCTGACCTCGGCCTGGTCGCCGGCGTACTGGCACGAGCGGCCGTCGGCGGCGACCGAGACGCGCGTCAGACCGCCTTGCTTTTCAGGGCAATCCAGCCGCGAGATGGCCCGCAGCGGCTCCTTCCTGTGGACCACGCGCTCGTGCTTGTCGGTCTTCACCGACACCTCCGGAGAGCAGGCGGCCAGGGCCGCGGCGCTGGCGGCCAGGACGAGGATGAGGCGCATAGAAAGGGTCCTTCGCGTTCGGCGCGAAAGTGTGCGGGTCGGCGATCCGCGTCCAATGAAATCGCGGTAACTGCGCCTTATCGGCGCCAGATCCCTATTGCCCCGGCCGGGCGCTGCCTTCGCGGCGGGCCAGGAAGGCCAGGCGCTCGAAGAGGTGCACGTCCTGCTCGTTCTTCAGAAGGGCGCCGTGCAGGGGCGGGATCAGCTTGGTCGGATCCTTCTCGCGCAGCACGGTCTCGTCGATGTCCTCGACCAGCAGCAGCTTCAGCCAGTCGAGCAGCTCCGAGGTCGACGGCTTCTTCTTCAGGCCCGGCACCTTGCGCATGTCGTAGAAGATGCGCAGCGCCTCGGAGACCAGCTTCTGCTTGATGCCCGGGAAGTGCACGTCGACGATGGCCTGCATCGTCTGCTCCTCGGGGAAGCGGATGTAGTGGAAGAAGCAGCGGCGCAGGAAGGCGTCCGGCAGCTCCTTTTCGTTGTTGGAGGTGATGATCATCACCGGCCGGACCTTGGCCTTGATGGTCTCGCCGGTTTCGTAGACGAAGAACTCCATGCGATCGAGCTCCTGAAGGAGGTCGTTCGGGAACTCGATGTCGGCCTTGTCGATCTCGTCGATCAGCAGCACGGGGCGCTGCTCGCTCTCGAACGCCTCCCAGAGCTTGCCCTTCTTGATGTAGTTCCTGACGTCCTTTACGCGCTCGTCGCCCAGTTGGCTGTCGCGCAGGCGGGTGACGGCGTCGTACTCGTAGAGGCCCTGCTGGGCCTTGGTCGTCGACTTGATGTGCCAGGTCAGCAGCGGGGCGTTCATCGCCTTGGCCACTTCATAGGCCAGCACGGTCTTGCCGGTGCCGGGCTCGCCCTTGATCAGCAGGGGGCGTTCCAGCGCCACGGCGGCGTTGACGGCGACCTTGAGGTCCTCGGTGGCGACGTAGTCGGCGGTGCCTTCGAAGCGCTGGCTCATCTGGTATTCCTGACGGCGCGCCCGTTGCGTCGGGCGCGCATCGAACAAGTGTTCAAAACGTCAGTCTAACCTACAGAGCATCGGTCTTCCGGATCAAGCCGGGTTCTGCGGCGGTTGGCGATGACGGCGGGCCACGGACGGCGGATCGCTGGCCGGGAAGCTATCTTCCAGACCTTCCTCCAGCTGTTCTTCGAGGTTTTCCGTATCTTCCGGGGCAGGGGCGTCGGGTTTGGGATCGGACATGGGAGGTCTCCTGGCGGAGCGGAATTATGCGCCGCCTTTGACGCGCGGCTAGAATGTTTTGATCACGGACCCGACCCGCCTTCGCGGCCCTAGCCGCGCTTGTCGTAGCCCAGGGCCTCGATGTCGTCGTCGGCCAGGCGCGTCGACTCGTAGTCGGACGGTTCCTCGCTGTCGTCGGAGATCTGGTCCTCGTCCGACAGGCCGCCGCCGACCGGATCCAGCGGCTCGCGCTCGACATCCAGGCCCTCGTCGTCGCGGCCGGCTTCCAGTTCGTCGTCGATGTCCACGAGTTCGTCGTCGTCGAGGAGGTCGAGGTCCTCGTCATCGTCTTCCGAGGCGTCGTCCTCGGCCTGGGTGACGTCGTAGACGTCGTCGATATCGTCGAAATTGGCGATGTCCGCGCCGTCGTCTGTGAGGTTGGTCTCGTCCAGGACCTCGGCGACGTCCTGCGGCTCGAAATCGGTTTCCGGGGGCATGGCGGGTCTCCTCAGGGAGCGGCGCGATCGCCGCCCGTCAGGGAGTCAAACCCGCCCCGGCGCCCGTCGTTCCTGAACCTCAGCCGGCGAACTCGCCCAGGGCCTCCGACACCTGCGCCATGATCGGCCGCCAGTCGTCGTAGTTGGGCGCGATGAAGCAGCGGGCCTGCGGGTACCAGGGATAGTGGTCGGTCCCCAGGCGCGTCCAGGCGGCCGCGCCGGTCAGCAGCCAGATCGGCGCGCCGCAGGCGCCGGCCAGGTTGATGGTGGCGTTGGCGAAGCCCAGGGTCAGGTCGAGCGCGCAGGACAGGGCGGCGACGTCGTCCAGGTCCTGCTTCAGGTCGATGCCCGGCGGGGTCCAGATCTCGACGCCCAGGTGGTCGCGGGCGTAGGCGATCTCCTCGTCGCAGTCGCCGTACTGCAGGTTCACGAACGAGATGCCGGGCGTCTTCAGAACGGGTTCCCACAGCTCGAACGGCGAGAACTGGCGGGCGCGCTCGGCGTTCAGGCGCAGGCTCTTCCACAGCAGGCCGACCTTGGGTCCGGGCGGAGCGCTTTCCAGCACCGTCTTCCAGTGGGCGACCCGCGCGGGATCGGGCGTCAGGAAGCGCTCGCGGGCGGGGAAGGCCTCGGCGGTCGGGCGGAAGGTCTTCAGCAGCGAGGCCATCGGGACCCAGCAGTCGATCTTCGACCAGTCCTCGATGAAGGGCGCGTTGCGGTAGGTGCGGCCCTGATAGGCCACCGTGCGGTGGACGCTGACCTGGGCCTGCGGGAACGAGCGCTCGAACAGCGGGACGAGGCGGCGCTCGACCACCACCGACAGGGCGCCGTCGGGACCGAGGGCCTCGATGACGTCGGGCAGGGTGTTGGCGAACATCACCTCGTCGCCAAGGCCCTGTTCGGCCAGGACCAGCAGGCGCTTGCCGGCCAGGTCCTCGCCGGGCTCCCAGGCGCGGACCGGCATCGGATAGTGCGGCGCGCCGGGCAGTTCGGGGTCGAGACGCGCCCGGTAGGCCTCCCAGCCCTCGGCCACGCGGCCCAGGGCCAGCAGGATGGTCGAATGGGCGAATCGCATGGTGGCCAGGTCTTCGGTCGACTCGGCGGCGGCGATGCCGGCCTCGCAGTCGGCGCGGGCGCCTTCGACGTCGCCCAGGTCGAGGCGGGCGAAGGCGCGGTTGTGGTGGCCCTTGCCGAAGTTGGGCGACAGGCGCAGGGCCTCGTCGAAGAAGGTGAGGGCGGTGCGGCCTTCGCCCATGCTGCACATCACCGTGCCCAGGGTGTTCCACAGCGCCGGAACTTCCGGATTGGCCTGGATGGCGGGCTTGAGGACGTCGATCGCCGCCGATTCCTGGTTCAGGTCGCGCAGGGCGCAGGCCAGGTTGTTGACCCCTTCGAGGTCGCCGGGCCGCTCGTTCAGGTAATGCATGAAGAGCTTGGCGGCGATGTCGGGCATTTCCAGGCGGAAGGCCAGGCGGCCCAGGTCGCCGGCCACCTGGCCCTGGCTGGGCAGGAGCTGCAGCGCCGCCTCGTAGCACTGCATGGAGGAGGCGAAGTCGCCGAGTTTCTCGCGGGCCACGGCCAGGACGTGCCAGGCCACGCCCGTGCGCTCGTCCTTCTTCAGGGCCTTGAGGGCGTTCTTCTCGGCGCGGGCGTAGTCGCCCTGCTGCACGGCGACGATGGCGCGGTTGAGCAGCTTCACGCTTTCGTGGTCGCGGACGGCGCGGGCTTCGAGATTCAGGCGGGCGATCGAATCGGACGAGGCGGAATCGCCCAGCTGTTCGGCGCGCAGGCCCAGGTGGACGCCTTCACCGGCCGCTTCTTCGGCGGCTGCGAGGGCGGCGGCCGAGATTCCGAAGCCGAGATTGCGGGACATGCGACCACCTTGGGCGATTGGGTGACTTCATCCTCTGGGCGAGTATGCTTAATTGAGTCCTAAGCTGCGACTTACGGTCGCGTCGGCGGCAACAAGGCGTTAACCCACGGCGACCTAGGGTCCCGATTGAACGCCATTCCGGCGAACCGCCATCACGGCGGACGGGCGCAGCGATGGAAAGGAGCGGCCAAAAGTGCCTTTGAAGCTGTCGCTGAAGCCCGGCGAGAAATTCGTGTTGAACGGGGCGGTCGTGCAGAACGGCGATCGTCGCGGCGTGCTGGTCCTCCAGAACAAGGCCTCGGTGCTGCGTGAGAAGGACATCATGCAGCCCGACCAGGTCACCACGCCCTCGCGTCGGATCTACTTCCCGGTCATGATGATGTACCTGGAAGAGGCCGGCGCCGAAAAATACTACGACGAGTTCGCCACCCGCCTGACCGAGTTCATGGGCGTGGTGCGCAACGCGGCCGTTCTGGCCGATTGCATCGCGATCTCGAAACACGTCATGGCGCGTGAATACTACAAGGCGCTCATGCTGAGCCGTAAGCTGATCGATTACGAAGACGAGAGGTTGGGGAATGTCTCTTCGGGCCTACCAACAGGCGGCGACCAGGACTGAGAATCCGCGAGAGGTCGAGTACCGTCTGTTCGGACAGGTGACTCGGGCCCTCATGGAGGCTTCGGAAGCCGAGGATGGCGACATCCAGAAGCGTATCCACGCTCTGGACTGGAACCGTCGTGTCTGGTCCGCGCTGGCGACCGACTGCTCGCTGCCGGAGAACACCATGCCCAAGGAGCTGCGCGCGAGCATCATCTCGCTGAGCCTCTGGGTCAGCCGGCACTCGAGCCTGGTCATGCGCAAGGAAGAGGAGTTCGAGCCTCTGATCGAGATCAACCGCATGATCATGCAGGGCCTGGCCGCTCGCGCCGAAGCGGCCTGACCTGATCGCGCCACGGCGCCGCTCGGCGCCGATTGCCGCTTCTCTTCGGAAAAACCTGCCGCCCGGCGAATGTTGCATTCGCCGGGCGGTTTCGTTTCCGGCCTGATATTTTTCAATTTCCTTATATTTCAAGGCGTTGCGATTTGGCCTGAACTGGCCCGCCGTTTGCGATGGTTCCCGCGGGCAAAACGCCCGACCGGCAAAATGCCGGGGCTCTCCACCAAAATGGTAGGTTCCTATGATCGCCAACTCCATCAACACCAATGCCGGCGCGATGATCGCGCTGCAGAACCTGAACGCCACCAACTCGGAGCTGACCACCACCCAGCAACGCATCAACACCGGCAAGAAGATCTCGAGCGCTAAGGACAACGGCGCGATCTGGTCGATGGCTGAAATGCAGAGCGCGACGTCGAGCTCGTTGAACGCCGTGAAGGATTCTCTCCAGCGCGGTCAGTCGACGATCGATGTTGCTCTGGCTGCAGGCGACACCGTCACCGATCTGCTGGGCAAGATGAAGGAAAAGGCTCTGGCCGCTTCCGACACCTCGCTCAACACCGCCTCGTTCAACGCCCTTCAGGCTGACTTCACGTCCCTGCGTGACCAGATCACCAAGGCCGTGACGAACGCCAAGTTCAACGGAGCCAGCGTCGTGGACGGTTCGACCACGAAGCTGCAGTTCCTGGCGAACGAAACGGGCTCGGCGTTCACCGTCACCTCGCGGACTCTGTCCCTCACGGGCATCGGTCTGTCGGCGGCGACGACCTTCACGACCGCCGCGGCGGCCAAGACGATGATCTCCACCATCGACACGGCTCTGACCACGACGACGAACAAGCTGGCTTCGCTCGGCACCAACTCGGTCGGCCTGGACATGCACTTGACCTTCATGGGCAAGCTGCAGGACAGCCTGGACGCCGGTGTCGGCAATCTGGTCGATGCGGACATGGCCAAGGAAAGCGCCAAGCTGCAGTCGCTGCAAACCAAGCAGCAACTGGGCGTGCAGGCACTGTCCATCGCCAACCAGGCGCCCCAGTCGATCCTGTCCCTGTTCAAGGGCTGATCGAAGAAGCGCCAAGGCGGCGACAAGCGCCGGGCGGTCGAAAGACCGCCCGGCGTTTTCTTTTTCCGGTCCCGCGTTTCCGACGACCGGCGGTCGATTTTCGGGTGGGCAAAACGGTCGCATCTGCTGAAACCTGCCCGGCACATTTTGCCGGATGGCGCCTCAAGTCGGCAGGAATTGCCGGGCAGCAACGTCCTAAACGAACATATAACGCAGTAATTTCAACAACTTAAAAATTTCGCATGGGTGGGCAGGATTGGCCCGGTAGTTGCTTCCTAGTTCAGCGAGCAAAACGCTCCCGGCAGTCAAAATGACGTCGGACAACCTGAAATAGGAACATATTCGTTATGGCGCTGAACAGCATCAACACGAACTCGGGCGCGATGATCGCCCTGCAAAACCTGAACTCGACCAACAGCGATCTCGCCGTTACGCAACAGCGTATCAACACCGGCAAGAAGATCGGCAGCGCCAAAGACAATGGCGCTATCTGGGCCACCGCCAAGAACCAGTCGGCCACCGCCTCCTCGATGAACGCCGTGAAGGACTCGCTGCAACGCGGTCAATCCACGATCGACGTCGCTCTGGCCGCCGGCGACACCGTCACGGACCTGCTCGGCAAGATGAAGGAAAAGGCCCTGGCCGCTTCCGACACCTCGCTGAACACTGCCTCGTTCAACGCCCTGAAGTCTGACTTCACTTCGCTGCGCGACCAGATCACCAAGGCCGTGAGCAACGCCAAGTTCAACGGCGCCAGCATCATCGACGGTTCGACCACGAAGCTCAGCTTCCTGGCCAACTCGGACGGCACCGCCATCACGGTGAACTCCAAGACCCTGTCGCTGGCTGGTATCGGCCTGAGCACCAGCACCACCTTCGCGGACGCCGCCGCTGCCAAGACGATGATTGCGACCATCGACACGGCTCTGCAGACGACGACCAACAAGCTGGCTTCGCTGGGCACCAGCTCGACCGGCCTGGACACCCACCTGACCTTCGTCGGCAAGCTGCAAGACAGCCTCGACGCCGGCGTGGGCAACCTGGTCGACGCCGACCTGGCCAAGGAAAGCGCCAAGCTCCAAGCTCTGCAAACCAAGCAGCAGCTCGGTATCCAGGCGCTCTCTATCGCCAACCAGTCGACCGGCACGGTCCTGAGCCTGTTCCGATAAGGAACGAGCAGGGGGCGGTCCTCACGGGCCGCCCCCGCCTTTCTTCGGCCTTGGCCGGGGAGGGGATAACAGAGGCGCCGCCGAGAACCGGCGGCGATGGGAGAGATGGAAAGCAAAGCCGCGCTGACGGCTCAGGTTCAAGAGTTGTCCGCGCAAAATCCGATCGTTTCGCCCACCGTCCCAGGCTCGTCCTCGGACGGCGATGTCGTTTCCGACGCCCGCAAGGCCGATGCTCGCAAGAGCGCATCGACCGCCGCCGAACAGAAGGCCGACAACGGTCCTCAGCCCGGCGACCTGCGTCTGGTGATCGAGGAAGACATCGACAGCGGGGTCTACGTCTACAAGACGGTCGACCGGCGCACCGGCGAAACCCTTAAGCAATATCCGCGCGAAGACGTGCTGAGGTTCAAGGACGCCGCGTCCTACGGCCCCGGCAAGATCTATGACGGCCTGACCTAAGGCCTTATCGCGTAAGGATTTCCGGCCAACGCTTGCGGCGCGACGTCGCAGGCGCGTTATGGTTTACGCGCGTTAACCATATTCTTACCGCCGCAACGGCAAGTTCACGGTCGATCCTGCTCGGCCGCCGAATCGCGTACCGAGCTCCCTCGTAAGTCGGCGAGAACGCCGTTCGGAGATCGTGATGACGCTGAGCGTGAACACCAATCAGCCTGCGCTGATCGCCCTGCAGAATCTGAACAAGACCAACGACGAGATGCAGGGCGTCCAGACCCGCATCAATACCGGCCTTGCGATCTCGAGCGCCAAGGACAACGCTGCGGTCTGGTCGATCGCGCAGGACCAGCAGGCCGACCGCTCGGCCCTGTCCTCGGTCAAGATGAGCCTCGACCGCGCCACCTCGATCGCCGACGTCGCCCTGACGGCCGGGGAGTCGGTCTCCGACCTGCTCAACCAGATGCGCGAGAAGGTGGTCGCGGCCAAGGACAGCTCGCTGTCGACCTCGGCCCGCAAGGCCCTCGACGCCGACTTCCAGGGCCTGTTGAGCAATCTGACCCAGGTGGTCGACAGCGCCACCTTCGACGGCGCCAACATCCTCGACGGCAGCCAGACCGCCTCCATCACCTTCCTGGCCGACGCCGACGCCCAGACCGTCATCTCGCTGAACCTGCAGACCCTGTCGCTCGGCAGCCCCAACAACAGCCTGGTGGCCACCGACAGCATCGCCAGCCTGACCCAGGCCACGGCCGTTCTGACCCGCCTCGACTCGACCATCGCCTCGGTCAACCAGGCGGTCGGCTCGATCGGCTCGCAGGCCAAGCAGATCGACGCCCACAACACCTTCGTCTCCAAGCTGTCCGACGTGCTGGAGACCGGGGTGGGCAACCTCGTCGACGCCGACATGGCCAAGGAAAGCGCCCGCCTGCAGGCCCTGCAGGTCAAGCAGCAGCTCGGCGCCCAGGCCCTGTCGATCGCCAACAGCGCCCCGCAGATCATCCTGTCGCTGTTCGGCAGCGGCGGCTGAGGCTGCCGCTACGGAATTGTCACAACAAACGCCGGTCTTTCCCTAGGCCGGCGTTTTTTGCGTGGTTACTCTGTGCGTCGCGGCGCAAGGGGATTCGCTCGGCATGATCGAACTGCGGGACTTGAAGGACGAAGACGAGGCGGTGCTGTTTCAGTGGCGCGCCGAGCCCGAGGTCGATCGCTGGATGTCGGACGCCGCGTTCCCCAGCCGGGAAGCGCATGCCGCCTGGTTCGAGTCGCTGCGCACCAATCCGAACATGCGCGGCTGGATGATCGTGCGCTCCGGCGCGCCGGCCGGCCTGCTGACCCTGACGGGCCTTTTGTCGCATCACCGCCGGGCCAGCTGGAACTGGTTCGTCGGCGCCGCCGACGCCCGCCGGCGCGGAGTAGGGCGGGCGGCCCAGGTTCTGGGCCTCGACCGCGCCTTCGGCGAGCTTGGCCTGCACAAGGTGTTCGCCGAGGTCATGGCCGACAATGACGCGGCCCTGAAGGCCCAGTCCGCCTCGGGTTTCCGCCGCGAGGGCTATCTGCGCGGCCATGTGCTGAAGAACGGCGAGCCCCGCGACGTGGTGCTGCTGGGCATACTGGCCGAGGAATGGGCCGGCCTGCGCGAGGAGGCCCGGCGCTCGCTCAGCGACGCCCACCTGATCGCCGCCTAAATCTCTCCGGGTGGTCGGCTCTCATTTACACGTCTTAACGAAACGTCAGCGTTCATAACCGTAGATTGCCGCTGTGTGGCGCGTTGCGCCTTCCGTGGAAGCTGTTGTGATCACTTTCGACACCAGTTCGCTGCTGAGCTACTATCAGGCCAAGGTCGGCCTGACGGGCTCGACTGCGTCCACGACGACGACCACGGGGACGACCTCGTCGTCGTCCAGCAAGAAAGCCATCCCGGCCGCGCCCTGGACCACGGTGTCCACCCAGGCCAGCGATCTGGTGAAGTCGGCGCTGAACGGCCGCAAGTTCATCGACGAAGGCGCCGCCGAGGCGGCCTCGCCCGGCATTTCCGGCGACTACAAGAAGCTGTTCACCGCCTACCAGGCCCTGAACACCCTAACGGCGATCGCCAGCCAGGCCAGCGGCAAGAACGTCTCCGACAGCGAGATCAAGCGCCTGCAGACGGCGATGACCAAGGGGCTGACGGAGCTCACCAACTACGTTCAGAACCTGAACGGCGAGAACATGCGCCTGACCACCGGCGCGGCCATGACCACCGACAAGTCGACGGTCGGCATCCCCAAGAACGTCTACGGCTATGTCACCAGCACGCTCTACAGCGGCCAGGTCGACGATGAGGTCCCGCAGTTCAAGGGCGACGTCAGCTTCGACATGGCGGTGACCAAGTTCGGCGAGACCACGACGCTGAAGATGGACCTGTCCGAGATGGGCTCCAAGCCGCGGACCATGGCCAACGTGGTCAGCTTCTTCAACGAGAAGCTCTCTGCGGCCGGCTACAACACCACCTTCGCCGTCGAGCGGACCGCGGGCGTGGCCCGCACCACCACGGTCAACGGCCAGACGGTCAAGCTGCCGGCCACCGGCGACGACTTCGCTCTGCGCATCCGTGGCGACTCGATCGAGAAGCTGAACTTCACGGCCTCGGTCTCGAAGCCCGCCGTCTATATCACCACCGAGGCCGGGAACCCCGACCCGGACAAGGACACCAAGACCGACGACGCGGTCATCGAGAACACCCTGACCAAGTACGGCGCCGGCTCGGGCGCGACGGCCGGGACCAAGGTCTTCTCCGACACGCTGGAAGGCACGGTCGCCAAGGTCCACAAGACCGTCACCGGCCCCGACGGCTCGATCTATGTGCTGGCCGACGTCGAAAAGAGCGTCGAGAGCCAGACCATCAAGGGCGACCAGGACGTCGCCCTGCTGAAGTACGACTCGGCCGGCAAGCTGCTCTACGCCCGCAGCCTGGGCGCGGCCGACACCGCCACCGGCTATTCGATCGCCGTGTCGAGCGACGGCAAGGTGGCCGTGGCCGGCTCGGTGGCAGGAACCCTGACCGGCGCCACCACCGGTCCGATCAACTCCGACAGCAACGGCACGGTGACCGACAGCTTCGTGTCGCTGTACGACGCCAACGGCGACGAGAGCTGGACGGTGCGTCGCGGCGGCCTGCTGGAAGACGAGGCCACGGCCGTCGCCTTCGGCCAGGACGGCGTCGTCTACGTGGCCGGCCGCACCAAGTCGGACCTGCCCGGCGCGACCGGCTCGGCCTCGCAGGGCGGCTACGACAACTATCTGACGGGCTTCGCGGCCGACATCACCGGCACGCCCAAGGCCCTGTTCACCACCCATTTCGGCAGCGCCGAGAACGACACCGTCTCGGGCATGGTCGTCGACGGCGGCAAGGTCATCGTCGCCAGCAAGGAAGGCAGCGAGGCGATGCTGCGCAGCTTCGACGTCTCCACTTCGGTGGTGACCGAGAACCGCACGGCGCTGAACTCGGCCGGCGTCTACGAGACCAAGCCGGTCACCTACACCAAGGCCGCCACCATGACCGTGGGCGCGACGCGCGACCTCGGCACGCTGAAGGGCGGCGACATCGCCGGCCTGACCATCGACAACGGCCAGCTCTATGTCGGCGGCTACACGACCAACGGCTCGCTGACGGTCAACAACGTCAAATCCGCGTCTTCAGGCGGTTCTGACGGCTTCGTCGCGCGCGTGTCGCTCGACCTCACCAGCACTTCCGGCGACACCCTGGCCTATTACGGCGGCACGGGCGACGACACGGTCACCGGCATGGCCGTCTCCAACGGCCAGGTCTGGCTGGTGGGCTCGGCCGGCAAGGACCTGGCGGGCCAGGCCACGGTCGGCACCAAGGACGGCTACGTCGCCCAGATCGACATGGCCACCGGCGACGCCACCTGGGAACAGCGCCTGACCGGCAAGGACGGCTACGCCACCCCGACCTCGATCGCGGTCGACGCCTCGGGTTCCAGCGCGCTCGACATCTTCGGCCTGCCGCGCGGGACGATGAACTACACCCAGTCGGACAAGATCGTGTCGGCGACCTCGGCGCGGCCGGGCGACACCTTCCAGATCCGCACCCGCGAGCGCGGCCCGCTGACCACCATCACCATCGGCGCCGACGACACGCTCGACACCCTGGCCGACAAGATCCGCCGGGCGTCGGGCTACGCCGCCAAGGTGTCGATCTCCAGCGACGGCAACATGCGCAAGCTGAAGATCACCCCGGCCTACAACACCTCGACGGTGGAAGTGCTGCCGGGCAAGGGCGACAGCAATGTGCTGAGCGCCCTGGGCCTGGCTTCGGGCATCGTGCGCAACACCAAGACCGACGACGGCCGCACCGTCTCGGCCGACGGCAAGGGGCCGGTCTACGGCCTCAAGCTGCCCACCGAGCTCAGCTTGGTCGACGAGACGGCCCGGGCGACCACGGCCGACCTGCTGAAGTCGGCCACGGCGGCGATCCGCAACGCCTATCGCGAGATGGCCGACATCGCCAACGGCGTGAAGGCCGACGGCTCGGCCACCACCTCGGGCAAGACCGGCGGCACGGCCCCGGCCTATCTGACCAACCAGATCGCCAACTACCAGGCCGCGCTGGACCGCCTGACCGGCGGCAGCTAGGCCGCGCATGGCCTTCGCGGCCGCCGTGACGCTTGAAACCGTCATCGACGCGTCGTAGCCAGGGGGCATGGAACTTCTCAAAGATCGACGCGTGCTGCTGGGCGGCGGAGCGGCCCTGGCGGTGATCGCGGGCCTAGCCGTGGCCTTCACGCTGATGGGCGGCAAGGACCGCAAGCCGGCCGAGGATCCGCCGGCCTCGCGCGGCGGCCTGATCGTCGAGACCGGTCGTTCGGATGACACCAAGCTGAACGATCCGGCCCGCCCGCTGCGCTGCTTCGTCGGCGGCCAGTTCGTGGGCGAGACCACCCTGGCCGAATGCGCCAAGAAGAACGGCGTGGCCACCGGCGCCCTCGACGTCGGAGTCGACGAGACCGGGGCCCTGGCCGCCGCCGACCAGGCCGGCACGGTGCTGACCCCGCTGCCGCCGCCGGCCGTGGCCGCGCCTGTCGCCACGCCCGCGGCGACGCCGGCCGCCTCGGGCGCGACCTCGGCGCCGAGCGCGCCCCTGGCCGTCTGCCAGCGCTATCTCGGCGGCCAGTGGAACAAGCTGCCGGGCGAGATCACCCAGAACGCCTGCATCCAGCAGCTCTTCGCCGGCAAGTGCGAGCGTCCGGGCGGCGCCACCTACGGCCGCTGGGGCGACGAGACGCTGCGCCTGCTGCCGGGCCGCGTCGAGGCCTCGTCCGACAACCGTTCGTTCCACCTGGTGGTGGAGCAGGCCGCCAACTGCGCCATTCCCAGCGTCGGCTAGAGCGCAGCAGGGTCAAGTTTGGGCGGTTGATCCGCCCGGGCCGCGCTATGGATATTTGAATGAGAGCCTTTCCCGCGGGGAAAGGCTCTTGGGCCGAAGGAGTTTTCTGATGCGCGTTTCCCCCATCGCCGCCGTCCTGGCCCTCGGCGTCGCCGCTGTCGGCCTGTCGGGCTGCGTCAAGGCCACCCGCGCGCCTTTCGACCAGGGCGTCTGCAACCACGTCATCGAGAAGAAGGACGGCACGCTGCAGTTCAACCCGGTCGAGCGCAACGTGCCCAACATGGAGACCTGCGCCGCCACGCTGGAAGGGATGCGCATCCGCTTCCTGCGCATGGGCCTCCGCAAGGAGCAGCTGACCGGCTCCTACCAGGGCAAGTTCATCTTCGTGGAACGCGAGGGCATCTATCTGGGCGACAGCTACGAAGGCGCCCGGTTCATGTCGCTGGTGCGCACGGGCGACGGCCGTCTGGCCGTGCCCGGCGCCTTGCCGGCGCGCTAAGACCGTTTCCGGGAGGCGAGGAGAGGGCGGTGGATAACCGCTCTCTGTTCACAGGAACGTTTGGTGAACAATTCTTGATTTCCGCCTTGCTGAGTCGTTAACGTCTCCGCTCGAGATTCCGGCGCATAGGGTCGCCGGGCGAGAACAGGGCATTCGCCAAATGGCTGGCAGCGTCAACAAGGTCATCCTGGTCGGCAACCTCGGGGCCGACCCCGAGATCCGCACCCTCAATTCGGGCGACCGCGTCGCCAACCTGCGCATCGCCACGTCCGAGACCTGGCGCGACCGCTCCAGCGGCGAGCGCAAGGAAAAGACCGAGTGGCACCGCGTCGTGATCTTCAACGACAACCTGGTGAAGGTGGCCGAGAGCTACCTGCGCAAGGGCTCGACCGTCTACATCGAGGGCGCGATCCAGACCCGCAAGTGGACCGACCAGCAGGGCCAGGAAAAGTACTCCACCGAGATCGTGCTGCAGAAGTTCCGCGGCGAACTGACCATGCTGGGCGGCCGTGGCGACGGCGCCGGCGCTGGCGCTCCGTCGGGCGGCTATGACGAAGGCTACGGTTCGGGCGGCGGTGGCGGCGGCTACGGCGGCGGCCAAGGCGGCGGCAACTTCGGCGGCGGCGCTCCGCGCAGCCAGCCCAGCGGCCCGCGCGAGAGCTTCTCGGCCGACCTGGACGACGAAATCCCGTTCTAAGGGCTCGCCTGAGCGCCTGGATCTGAAGACGGCCGGTTCCGCGAGGAACCGGCCGTTTTTCTTTGGGCGCGCGCAAGGAAGAGGCGACGGGGCGTCAATTGTGCAGTTTCCGTGAATTTCGAAGGCTCATCGAATTGAAGTAGTATTTCTCAATTGCAACCAAACGGCGATCTCGCCTACGGTCTCGCTTGTACAAATCAGTGAGGCGTAGCGTGGCCGGTTCGCTTTTGGGTATCGAGTTCGTCGCCGATCGGCGAAGCGGTGAGACGTCGAGCGGCGGCGGGTTGCGGCGCGCCGTGCAAACACCGCCCGCAAGGCGGCCGGGGGCGTCGGCGCTGACTGTCGTCGGGCTGTTGGCCTCGCTTTTCACCGTGCTGGCTCCCTTGAGCGCTTGCGAAGCGCAGCCGCCGTCTCCTCCGCCGTTGGCCAAGAAGTTCAAGCCCCAGGTGGATGTCCTGGAGGCCTTGCTCTTCCCCGAGGGGCAGGACCTGGTCGTCCGTTTCGACGATGTGATCGTCGGTCAGGGGCGGCCCTTGACCGCCACGAAATGGGACCCGCCCGGCCCGAAGACGCGGGGGTCGCTTGAGATAAGAACTTTGCTGGGGGGCGATTTCGTCGAGGCCGGCACAGGTCTCGCCAAGGGGCGGCCGGCGAATTTCGTGCAGCTGTACGCGCCGTCCCTGCAGCCGTTCGCCGGCCATCCCGACCAAGTGTTGCGAGTCGCGTTCGGCGATGGCGCGGCGGAGCAGTTGAAGGTCGTGGAGCGGCCGGGCTGCATCGTCGTCGCAAGTCACGACCATGGGCGTATCAGCCGGATGGCGAGCGTCACCGAGGCGGACGCCCTGAATCACACAAGTGGAGAGTCCGGTCGCTCCGACGAGATCCGTGCGCGGGTCGAGGACTGCAGGACGCGCGCCGCGGCCGCGGCCGTGGGGGCGTGGGGCGTTTTTTCCGCGCCGGGCGAGGCGGTCATCAAGGTCGATGGTTCCCCCGCGACCGGTCCCGCCGCCAGCCTCTTCGATGAAGAGGTCGCCCGGGCGCTGCCCAGGATTGAGCCGGGCCTTTCAAAGCAACGATTTCACGAATTGACGGCCGGAGGAAACTGAGATGGCGAAGCGTAATCCTGCCAACGAAATTCCCGCTTATCTCAAGGCGCTGAACAACTATGCGAAGAAGGTGAATCTGCTCCTGCAGACTCCCGAGAAGCAGGCCCAGATCGTCTATGCCTTTACCAAGAGCTATTTCGACAATGATCCTGGCCTGGGGGTGTTCCGCGTAGACAGCCCGGGCGTCGATCCCGCGATTTTCAAGGGCGCCCTCATCAAGGCGGTCAAGCGGTACGCCGCGGCGCTTCCTTTCGATGTCGGGGCGGAGATAGGCTACGATCCTCAAACCGGCGGCGTGACGCTGTCGGTCGAGGGCACCTACAAGAAGCAGGGCGTCAAGTCGGTCGTCACGCTCGGCGGCACCAAAGCGATCGATCTCAATACCTTCGGGCTGGCGGGCCTCGATGGCGAACTGGGCAACCTGCTCAAGCTGGGCTTGAAAGTCTACAGCAGCCCGTTCGACGAGACGATTTCGATCGAATACAGCTTTGGTGGTCTGGGGCTCACCAAAACATCCGCCATCGTCGTTGGCCGCGATGATGGGTTGGTGACCTCGACCCTGTCGGGGTGGATCCGGGACTCGATAAACAACAATGGTCTGCCTCAGGACAGCTTGAAATACCAGGATGAAATCACCGAGCGAATGCTGGTGAACATCAGGAATGCTGAAAGAACGCATACGAATTACGACCTGGCCGCCGACCTCGCCGCGCAGATCTTCCTGAAGACGCAGCCCAGGAGGACCGAAAATACGATCACGCTGTACTGGGCTGAGGGAAAAATTACCGAATACTATGTGCAGCGGACGCGCGACCGTGTGACCGGCGCCGCGACGCTGAAGGTTTCCTACGTCGACAAGTCGATCACGACCGTAGGCACCATGGTCGGCGAGTTCACGACCGAGGCGTTCTATCAATACGATCAGAAGACCGGTGCGATGCTCGGCCGGTCCTACAGGTACACCCGGAAAGCCGATGGCGTTCAGTTCATCGACTTGGCCGGAAGCGGCGATGTAAAGCCTGCGACGGCGGATCTCATTCAGGCCTTCCGCCGCCGAACGGACTCCTTCTGCTTCCTCGCCGGCACGGAAGTGCTGATGGCCGACGGCTCGGTCAAGTCGATCGAGCATGTCCGCGTGGGCGACCAGGTGCAGTCTTTCGACGAGACCGGCGCGCTGCAGGCGTCGACGGTCGTCGAGATCTATCCTGGGGAGGCCAACGAATGGCTGCGGTTGCCCAATGGCGTGGAGGTTACGCCTGGGCACTCCTTCCTGACGGAACGCGGCGATTTCCAACCCGTCGGCGAAATGGTCCAGCAGGGCGTGAAGGCCGTGGCCGCCGACGGCGGGGCGGTCGATCTGTCCGGAGCCGAGGCTATCTCATCCGAAGTCGCCGTTCCGATCTACAACTTCGAGGTCGCTCTCACCCATACCTATATTGCCGGTGGACTGCGCGTGCACAATACGTCGCGCCCGCCGAGCCTGTCCGATGACGCCGGAATATGGAGTGCTCCGAAGTTCATCTCCAACGGCGTCTACGAATACACGACGACGGACGAGAACGGGACCTGGACCTACCGCACCCACGACGCCGACGGCGACGGGGTGGTCGACTACACGACCTATGAGGTCGAGCGCGCCGGCGGTTGGAAGGAACGTGGTCGTCTCGGCACGAGCGAGGACGGCGTCGTCGCTACGGTGCTGCAGGAAATTCCGCCGGTGCGGTTCGCCGATTTCGCTCAGGCGCTCGGCAGCGCGCTGGGTTCCTATCTCGGCAATGGCAACGTCGCGACCAGCGTCGCCGCCAGTGCGGTGCTGGGGGCGGTCGGCCAGAATATCGGCCAACTCATCGACCTGAAGCACGGGCTCGATCTCGGCTTCCACGCCAATGGCGAGATCAAGAAGGCCTTCGCGGACTTCAGCCAGGATCTCGGCCAGGCGTTCCAGGGCGCGGTCGCCGGGCAGATCGGCAGCTATCTTTCGCTCGAGCTCGGCAAGGCGCTCGGCCTGTCCGGTTTCGGGGCCGAACTGTTCCAGAGCGTCGGCGGAACGATCACCTCGACGATCATTGGCAACGCCATGGGCGGTCGCGCCCTGTTCGACGGCCTGCGGGCCGCCGAAGCTTTCGGAACCAGCACTTCCGCCGCCGCCGCTGGCGGCTACAGCGCCGGCGTTCTCGGCAGCGCCATCGGCAGCTTCTTCGGTTCGAAGCTCGGCTCGATGGTGGTTCCGGTGCGCACCCAGGCAGGCGCGGCGTTGTCTTCGCTGGGCTCGACCCTGGGAACGATCGCATTCAGCAGCGGGACCAGCGCCGGCATCGTCTCTACCTTCGCCGCGGCGATCCATGCCCAACTGGCCGCGTCCTTTGGGAGAATCGCCGCCTCGATCCTCGTGCCGGGCATCGGGGCCTTTGTCGGCTTCGTGATCGGCGCGCTGATCGGCAACCTGTTCGGGCGCAAGAAGCCGAAGATTCCGACGGCCAGCGCCGAAACCGTGTTGCAGCTGCCTTACGCCCGATACGAGGTCGGCAGCATCGTCACCGCGAACGGAGGCAACCGAGCGCTCGTCACCTCGATGGCGACCCTGGCGCGCGATACGCTCAATGGCGTCATCGGCATGGTCGCCTATACCGACGATACCGCCTACGTATCCAACCTGAACGGCTACAGCACGACCCAGATCTACGGCCACACCGGCAACCAGATCTATGTCAAGGTGAACGGCGTTCAGAAGAACTTCGGCTCGTCGGATGAAGCCGTCGGCTATGGCACGGCCATCGCCATCAAGAACACCAAGATCGTCGGCGGGGACATCTTCGCCAAACGGGCGATCAGCAACTCCCTGGCCACGGACATCACCGCCTTGGCCAGCGACATCAATCTCGCGGCCGAATACAGGCGCTACCTGGAGTCACGCTACGAGATCAACGCGCTGATCGCCGCCAGTCCGACGACCGAATTCGCGGCCGGTTGGCTGATCGAGCTGAATTCGATCTCGGAGCTGGGTATCGGCAAATGGTCGACGTCGGACTTCTACGGCGGCCTGCGCGGGTTCCTCGACAGCTTCGACCTGAAGAGCCGCAAGATGGGCTACGAGGACGTCCGCGTCTTCGCCGTCGGCGACGGCATGGAGATCCAGTCGCGCAAGGCCGATAGCGACGGCCTGTTCTCGATCCTGTCGCAATCGCAGGCCGGGCCGGGCGACAACGACGTGCTCAACGCCCGGTTCGGCGACGGTCTGGCCGGCTGGGACATGGCGACCTGGCAGGTCGGCAATCCGCAGCGCGGGGTGAACCTCAACGCCGACTGGTCGGGCAGCGGCAACGACGTCTTCTGGATGCACATGCCGGGCACGCCCGCTTCGGGCTCGGTCATCGACATGCGCTCGGCCGTGATGGTGTCGTCGGGGGGCACGGTCTACGAAGGTTCGGTCAAGGCCGCCCAGCATCGGGGCACGTCCCAGATGTACATGGAGTTCTACGACGCCAACATGAACCTGCTGAGCGTGGCGTTCATGGGCGGCTCGGGCCTGGAAAGCGGCGCCTGGCACGGCGATCTGGCCAACTTCAACACCCTCAGCGGCACGGCCACGGCTCCAGCCGGCACGGCCTATCGGCGCATGGTCCTGCGCCTGGTCGCCACTGGCGGCGAAGCGCCGTTCGGCTTCTTCACCCAGCCGACCTCGCGGCCGGCCGGCACGGCGACGTCCACCTGGGACACCGAAGGCGAGGTGCTCAACATCGAGGACCTGTCGCAGATCGGCTATGCGATCACCACGCCGGGGGCGACGACCTCGGGCAACGACCTCATCGACCAGCGCCTGAACACCGGCGGGGTGGTGATCGACGACAATCACACCGAAACCGAGATCACCTACGAATACATCTGGAACGGCTGGGACTACGAATACATCGAGCACGTCAACTCGGTCACGGTCTCGGGCGGCGACGACATCTTCGTCGGCGGCCAGGGCGGCGACCAGCTCTACGGCCGCAGCGGCTGGGACTGGCTGGATGGCCGCGGCGGCAACGACTATCTCGATGGCGGCGACGGCAACGACACCCTGCTGGGGCGGGGCGGCAACGACAGTCTGGTCGGCGGTTCGGGCGACGACTACCTGGCCGGCGACACGGGCGATGACGGCCTCTATGGCGGGGTCGGCAATGACGTCCTGGTCGGCGGCGATGGCGCCGACACCCTGCAGGGCGAGGACGGCGACGACACCTTCATCCTGACCGCGGACTACACCTGGAACTGGATCGTCGGCGGCAACTTCAACTTCAGCAGCGATCCGAACGGCAAGGACACGGTCAGCGCCGAGCGGTTCACCTTCGGGGTCACGCTCGACCTCGACGTGCGTCCCGCCGACTGGAACGGCAACCCGGACACCGCCATCGCCAATCCGGCCAGCCGCCTGCTCGAAGTGCGCAGCGCCGACGGCTCGCAGTGGTACAGCAGCAACGGCCTGATCAATATCGAGAACGCCACCGGCTCCGATTACGATGACCGGCTGTTCGGCTCGGCCGGCAACAATGTGCTCAAGGGCCTGGACGGCGACGACGAGCTCTATGGGCGCGAAGGCGACGACATCCTCGAAGGCGGCGCGGGCGCGGACCTGCTGGTCGGGGGCGGCTATTTCGACACCGCCAGCTACGAGGGCTCGTCGGCGGGGGTCTATGTCGACCTGTCCACGGGCGATGCGTTCGGCGGCGACGCCGAGGACGACATCCTGCAGGAGATCGAGAACCTGCGCGGCTCGCAGGCCGCCGACCAGCTGAAGGGCAACTTCTTCCACAATCGCCTGGAGGGCCTGGGCGGCGACGACTGGTTCGTGGCCACCAACGGCGAAGACACCTATGTCGGCGGCGAGGGCAAGGACTTCATCGACTATTCGGAGGGCTTCGCCAACGGGACCTCGACCTATCAGGTCTGGGTCGAGGACGGTTACTGGGAATATGACCAGTGGGACTACTCGCAGTACTGGGTGTCGACGGGCGGTCACTATGAGACCACCACCACCACGGTCGCGGCTTTGAACATCAACCTGGGCAGCGGCTACGCCCAGGTGCGCGGCGTCGACGGCACGGTGTCGAACCACACGCTCACGGGCGTCGAGGGCGTGTTGGGCACGGACTATGCCGACACCATCGGCGGCGGCGCGGCCGACGAGACCTTCATCGGCGGGGCCGGCAACGACTATCTCTACGGCGGAGGCGGGGCCGACACCTATGTCCTCAACCGCGGGGACGGCTCGGACACCGTCGTCGAGGACAGCGCCGGCTGGAACGTGATCTCGTTCGGGGCGGACGTGAAGTTCTCGGACATCTGGGGCGGTACGGCGGGTGGCGCGAGCGGCTGGCTGGATCTGGGCATCCGGGGCGACGCCCAGGTGCGGATCGGCGCCAATTTCTATCCGACGGCGGGCAACAACAAGATCAAGTCGATCGACATGGGCGGCGCTTCGCAGCTCGATATCGGCTCGGTCAACTTCGGCGTGGCCAGCGACGACAACTCCACCACCCTGGTCGGCAGCAAGACCAATTCCGACCTGATCATGGCGATGAACGGCGACGACATCGTCTGGGGCGCCCAGAGCGGCCAGGTGGAGAGCAACGGCAACGTCGTGATCGGCGGCCTGGGCAACGACCAGATCCACACCTCCAACGGCGACGACCAGTTCGGCTACGACCGCGGCGAGGGATTGGACATCATCTGGGACACCGGCGGCGAGGACACCCTGGCCTTCGGGGCTTCGGTGGCGGCCGGGGACGTGATCTACCAAGTGGTCGGCAACGACCTCTACATCGCCGCGCGCGACCTCTCCAACACGGCGCTGACGGCCAGCCAGGTCGCCGACCGGGTGCAGATCGTCGGCGGCGGGGTCAAGTACGTGACCATGGACGGCTACTCCAACACCGTCCTGTACGAGAGCTTCAACACGGTCGAGTACGTGCTGGCCGGCGGGACCTCGATCGACCTGCGCAAGCTCGACATCGCCTGGACCCAGTCGATCACCTACAACTACGACTACGCCTATCCGATCGCGCTGGACCTGGACGGCGACGGGCTGGACCTGTCGGCGGTCGAC
>NZ_JBWKNI010000024.1:0-77508 GCF_059415485.1 Caulobacter sp. GW821-FHT10C03
CCCCCCCCCCCCCCCCCCCCCCCCCCCCCCCGGCGCCAGCGCCAGACCCCCTCAGTCGCTTCGCGACAGCTCCCCCAGCGGGGGAGCATATGGTGACTTAAGCCGCGTAGACGTGGCTCTTGGCCGCCGCGACCTTCACCGAGCCGACGAAGCGGTCAGCGTCGGCGCGCGAGGCGGCGATCTCGATCCGCCCGCCGCCGGCCAGGACGGCGTCGACGCGCACCAGGGCGCCCTGGACGTTGACGCGCTCGACCTTGGCCTCGACGCCGTCGTCGGCCAGCACGAAATCATGCGGACGCACGAAGCCCACGGCCGCGCCATCGGCGACGCCGGGAGCCGGCAGGACCAGCGGGCCGGCCGTGAAGCGATCGCCCGAGACCCGGCCCTCGAAGCGGCTGGCCTCGCCGACGAAGCCGCAGACGAAGGCCGAGACCGGATTGTCGTGCACTTCGCGCGGGGTGCCGATCTGCTCGATCTTGCCCTTGTTGAGGATGGCGACGCGGTCGGCCAGCTCCAGGGCTTCTTCCTGGTCGTGGGTGACGAAGATGGTGGTGACGCCGGTGGCGTCGTGCACGCGACGCAGCTCCTTGCGCAGCGACTTGCGGACCGTCGCATCGAGCGCCCCGAACGGCTCGTCGAGCAGCAGCACGCTGGGCTGCACGGCGAGCGCCCGCGACAGGGCCACGCGCTGGCGCTGACCGCCAGACAGTTGCGACGGATAGCGACCGCCCAGGCCGTCCAGTTCGACCAGTTTCAGCAGCTCATCGACGCGTCGGGCGATCTCGGCCTTCGGCGGCTTGTCCTTGCCCTTGCGCACATCGAGGCCGAACGCGATGTTCTTGGCCACGGTCATGTGCTTGAACAGCGCGTACTGCTGGAAGACGAAGCCCACCCGGCGCGCCGCGGCCGAGGCGTAGGTCACGTCGTTGTCGTGGAACAGCACCTGGCCGCTATCGGGGAATTCCAGACCGGCGATGGCGCGCAGCAGCGTGGTCTTGCCCGAGCCCGACGGACCCAGCAGCGCCAGCAGTTCGCCGTCGGCGATCTCCAGGTCGACATTGTTCAGCGCCGGGTAGCGGCCGAACTGCTTCTGGACGGAACGGATGGAGATGGTCATGGCGGCGTTCCGTTAGTGGCCGCCCCGGCGCACGGCCGGTTGGGCGACTTCGAGGGCGGTCTTGAGCACGAGGGTGACGATGGCCAGCAGGCAGAGCAGCGCGGCGACCGCGAAGGCCCCGACGAAGTCGTACTCGTTGTAGAGGATCTCGACGTGCAGCGGCATGGTGTTGGTCAGGCCGCGGATGTGGCCGCTGACCACCGACACGGCGCCGAACTCGCCCATGGCGCGGGCGTTGCACAGCAGCACGCCGTAGAGCAGGCCCCAGCGCACGTTGGGCGTGGTGATCCGCCAGAAGGTGTAGAGGCCCGAGGCGCCCATCGAGATGGCGGCCTCCTCCTCGCTGACGCCCTGCTCCTGCATCAGCGGGATCAGCTCGCGGGCGACGAACGGGAAGGTCACGAAGATCGTGGCCAGCACGATGCCGGGCACGGCGAATATGACTTTCATGTCGTGGTCCAGCAGCCATTCGCCAAACCACCCCTGCAGGCCGAACACCAGCACGTAGATCAGGCCGGCCACGACGGGCGACACCGAGAACGGCAGGTCGATCAGGGTGATCAGGAACGCCTTGCCCGGAAAGTCGTGCTTGGCCACGGCCCAGGCGGCGCAGAGGCCGAAGACGACGTTGAACGGCACGGTGATCGCCGCCGTGATCAGGGTCAGCTTGACCGCCGCCAGGGCGTCCGCGTGGGCGATGGCCTCGATGGCCACGGCCAGGCCCTTGCGCAGGGCCTCGGCGAACACCGCGGCCAGCGGCAGGATCAGGACGAGCGCCAGGAAAGCCGCGACAACAGCCAGGACCAGCGCCTTGACCCAGGTCGGATCCTCGGTGGGGTGACGGGCGCGGGCCATCAGACGAACCTCCGCGAGTAGGCCTGGATGGCGTTGATCACCAGCAGCATCAGGAACGAGACCACCAGCATGACCACGGCGATGGTGGCGGCCTGGGCGTACTGGAACTGCTCCAGCTGGATGATGATCAGCAGCGGCGCGATCTCGGACTTGTAGGGCATGTTGCCGGCGATGAAGATCACCGAGCCGTACTCGCCCACGCCCCGTGCAAAGGCCATGGCGAAGCCGGTCAGCCAGGCGGGACCAAGAGCCGGCAGGATCACCCGCCAGATGGTGGCCAGGCGCCCGGCGCCGAGGCTGGCGGCGGCTTCCTCGACGTCGGCCGACAGGTCGCGCATCACCGGCTCGATGGTGCGCACCACGAACGGCAGGCCGATGAACACCAGGGCGATGGTCACGCCGATCGGGTTGTAGGCGGCCTTGATGCCCAGCGGGGTCAGGAACTGACCCACCCAGCCGTTGGGGGCGTAGAGGGTGGCCAGGGCGATGCCGGCCACGGCGGTCGGCAGGGCGAACGGCAGGTCGACCAGGGCGTTGAGGATGGTCTTGCCGGGAAACTCGTAGCGGACCATCGCCCAGGCGGTCAGCACGCCGAACACGCCGTTGACGACGGCCGCGACCAGGGCCGCGCCGAAGGTCAGGCGATAAGCGGCGAGCGCCCGCTGCGAGAAGGCGGCGGCCAGGAACTCGCTCGGCGACAGCTGCGCGGCCTTCAGGGCCACGGCCGACAGCGGAATCAGCACGATCAGCGACAGGACCGACAGGGTCACGCCCAGGGTCAGGCCGAAACCGGGAATGGCCGAACGACGGCGAAACAAGGGACGGCGCGCCGCGACGGGGCGTTGCGCGGCGGGGGAATCGGCGGTCATCGTCTGATCGTCGTCCTGGATCCGTCTGCGGCCGAAGGCCTTGGAAGATAAGAATGCGCCAGCCATCCTCCCGGCGCCGGCGCGGCGTCAAGCTGGACCGCTTAAATCCCCACCACCTCTGTGGGGTCAATTGAGATTTAGCGGGCGAACCCCGCAGAAAATCTGTCTCGCCGTCACCCTGCCCCCGCGCCTCGAAACCGAGAAGCGAAATCGGCGGCTCGCTCAACCGGCGCCAAGCGAGTTTCACAATGTGAAGTCACAACGCAATTTATGGGAAATGTGTTGCGCGTTCTGGCCGTCGTGCGAAGATCGCGGCAACAAAGTTCAAGATCCCTTTGGGGGGAAATCATGCCTCGTCGCTTCCGCAAGGCCGCCATGCTGGCGTCCGCCGCCGCCTCGCTGCTGGCGCTTCCCGTCCTCGCCGCGCCCCGCCAGGCCGAACGCCTCGACCGCGGCCTGGTCGCCGCCCCCGCCATCGACGGCGGCGTGCTGGTCTCCTGGCGCCTCAGCGGCGACGACGCCCTGGGCCTGGCCTTCAATCTCTATCGCGACGGCAAGAAGCTGAACGCCAAGCCGCTCGCCTTCGCCACCAACTTCGTCGACAAGACCGGCGTCGCCGGGGCGCGCTATAGCCTCAAGACCGTGATCAAGGGCAAGGAAGTCGCCCTGGCCGGCGAGACCGCCGCCCTGAAGGACGGCTTCCTGACCATCCCGCTGCAGAAGCCGCCCGGCGGCGTCACCCCGGACGGGCAGGCCTACGAGTACACCGCCAACGACGCCAGCGTCGGCGACCTGGACGGCGACGGCCGCTACGAGATCGTCCTCAAGTGGGACCCGACCAACTCCAAGGACAACGCCTTCGCCGGCTACACCGGCCCGGTGCTGCTGGACGCCTACACCCTGGACGGCAAGCGCCTGTGGCGCATCGACCTGGGCCGCAACATCCGCGCCGGCGCGCACTACACCCAGTTCCAGGTCTTCGACTATGACGGCGACGGCCGGGCCGAGATCGCCGTGCGCACCTCCGACGGCACGGTGGACGGGACCGGCAAGGTGCTGGGCGACCCGAACGCCGACTGGCGCGAAGGCCCCGAGGAGCGGCCGACCAACGACAAGACCGGCGCCGAGATCAAGCCGGACGGCACGAAGGTGGCCAAGCTCACCGGGCGCATCCTCAAGGGTCCCGAGTTCCTGACCGTGTTCGACGGCCGCACGGGCGCCGCGCTCGATTCGGTCCGGTTCGCCGCTCCGCGCGACCCGACCACCGACCAGCCGACCGCCGAGCAGATGACTAAGCTGTGGGGCGACGGCTACGCCAACCGCTCCGACCGCTTCCTGGCCGGCACCGCCTATCTCGACGGCCAGCGGCCCAGCATCGTCATGGGCCGCGGCTACTACGCCCGCACCACGGTCAGCGCCTGGGACTTCCGCGATGGCAAGATCGTCCAGCGCTGGGTGTTCGACAGCGCCGCGCCCGGCGTGCCGGAAGGCTTCGGCGGCCAGGGCAACCACCAGCTGGCGGTGGCCGATGTCGACGGCGACGGCCGCGACGAGGTCGTCTACGGCTCGATGGCGATCGACGACGACGGCAAGCCGCTGTGGACCGCCAAGCTCTATCACGGCGACACCCTGCACCTGGGCGACCTGGACCCGACCCGTCCGGGCCTGGAGCGCTTCGGCGTCAACGAGAGCCCGAAGATGAACGGCGGCATCGGCTCGGCCATGGTCGACGCCAGGACCGGCGAAGTGCTGTGGACCACGCCGACGCAAAGCGACACCGGCCGGGGCGTGGCCTTCGACATCGACCCGCGCTTCCCCGGCGCCGAGGTCTGGGCCAGCAATTCCGACGTGCTCTACACCGTGAAGGGCAAGCCTATCGAAGGCGTGAAGCACCCGCGCCAGACCAATTTCGGCATCTGGTGGGACGGCGACGAGCTGCGCGAACTGCTCGACCGCAACCAGATCAGCAAGTGGGACTGGACCACGGGCCAGACCAAGGTGCTGTTCACCGCCGAGGGCATGCTGTCGAACAACGGCACCAAGGCCACCCCCGCCCTGTCGGCCGACATCCTGGGCGACTGGCGCGAGGAGCTGATCCTGCGCTCGGAGGACAACACCTTCCTGCGGATCTACGTCACGCCCTATCCGACCGACCGCCGTCTGGTGACCCTGATGCACGATCCGGTCTATCGCGCCGGGATCGCCTGGCAGAACACCGCCTACAATCAGCCGCCGCACACCAGCTTCTTCCTGGGTAACGGCATGAAGAACCCGGAACGTCCGGACATCGCCATCGTGAAGGTGAAGCCGTGAAGAACGCCCTGATCGGCCTGGCGACCGCCTTCGCCATCGCCCTGCCCGCCTTTGCGCCCTCCGCGCTGGCCCAAACGCCGGCCGCCGAGCCGCCGCGCGAGTGGATCGACAAGGACACCGGCCACCGCGTCGTGCGCCTGTCGGACGAGCCGGGCTCGAGCAGTCTCTATTTCAATTTCAACGGCTATACGCCCCAGGGCGACAAGCTGGTGATCTCCACGCCCAAGGGCCTGAGCACGGTCGATCTGGCCACCCGCAAGCTGGCGCCGCTGGTCGAGGAGAACGGCAAGTTCCTGTTCGTCGGCCGCAAGACGCGCTCGGCCTATTTCATCGTCACCGAGGGCGAGACCCGCGTGGTCAAGGCCGTCGATATCGACAGCAAGAAGGTCCGGATCGTCGCCACGTTCGACCGCGGCGACATCCAGACGATCAACGCCGACGAGACCCTGCTAGGCGGGGTGGTGGTGAGCGATCCAAAGATCGAGACCCGCCCCGACGGCGTGCTCAAGCGCGACAACCGCTATGATCAGGCCGCCTACGCCGCCAACGGCCCGGACGGCAAGCCCCTGCCCTTCGCCGAGGCCA
The DNA here is from genome assembly GCF_059415485.1 of Caulobacter sp. GW821-FHT10C03. Lineage (NCBI taxonomy): Bacteria > Pseudomonadati > Pseudomonadota > Alphaproteobacteria > Caulobacterales > Caulobacteraceae > Caulobacter > Caulobacter sp. GW821-FHT10C03. Next base: position 5,740 of record NZ_JBWKNI010000024.1, read on the forward strand.
AGGAGGTGCGGCTGAACGAGCGGCTCGACTCGAAGATCCCGATGGAGATGTTCGTCATCGACCTGCGCACCGGCCAAAAGCGCGTGGTGCACGCGGCGACCGACTGGCTGAACCACCTGCAGTTCTCGCCGACCGACCCGAACCTGCTGATGTTCTGCCACGAGGGTCCCTGGCACAAGGTCGACCGCCTGTGGCTGCTGCGCACGGATCAAGCCGACGCCAAGCCGGTGAAGATCCACACCCGCACCATGAACATGGAGATCGCCGGGCACGAATGGTTCAGCGCCGACGGCAAGACCGTCTGGTACGACCTGCAGACCCCGCGCGGCGAGGACTTCTGGGTGGCCGGCTATGAGATCGCCACCGGCAAGCGCACCTGGTACCACGTCGAGCGCAACGCCTGGTCGGTGCACTTCAACTCCAGCCCGGACGGCAAGCTGTTCGCCGGCGACGGCGGCGACGCCGAGATGGTCGCCCACGCGCCGGACGGAAAGTGGCTGTACCTGATGCATCCGCGCGGCATCCCGGACGTCGCCGGCATCCACGCCCCGGACTCCGAGCACCTGATCCGCCCGGGCGTCATCGACGCCGAGCGCCTGGTGAACATGAGCGGCCACGACTACCGCCTGGAGCCCAACGTCAACTTCACGCCCGACGGCAAGTGGCTGGTGTTCCGCTCCAACATGCACGGCGGCCAGCAGGTCTATGCGGTGGAGCTGGCGAAGGCGAAGTAACGTCCTTCTCCGCACCCGGACGGATCAGATACCCGTAAAATCCCCGCGAAAGCGGGGACCCAGGTGTTTTATCGTCGAGCACGGCGGGTTGCAGAAAAAGCCTGGGTCCCCGCTTTCGCGGGGATTTTACGGATGGGTTCAGCCGTCGACCTTCCCCTCCGGGAGAGGGGGTTTAAGAGCCTCCCGCGCCCGCCACCGGGCCTTAAGCGTATGCGAGGTCTCCCTCGAACCGTCCGGGCTCCAGCCCGGCGGTCCGAACAGATAGCCCGCCACCTCGCGCGGTGAACGCGCGCCCGCCAGATCCTTGCCGATGCCGATCCACTCGTGGAACACGTTGGTGAAGAGGTTGAAGTTCGCCAGGTTCCGCACGATCCCGTACCGGCATGGCTCGGCGTCGTCCTCGGGGATGAAGGTGCCGAACATCCGGTCCCAGATGATCAGGATCCCGGCGTAGTTGGCGTCGAGATAGCGGGCGTTGCGGGCGTGGTGCACCCGATGGTGCGAGGGCGTGTTGAACACCGCCTCGAACCAGGCCGGCATGCGGCGCACGGCCTCGGTATGGATCCAGAACTGGTAGACGAGGCTGATCCCCTTCTGGATCGCCACCATGGCCGGCGGAAAGCCCAGGAACGACAGCGGCAGCCACAGCAGCCATGTCCCGGCCACCCCGCCGGTCCAGGTCTGGCGAAGGGCCGTGGTCAGATTGTAGTGCGTCGAGCTGTGGTGGTTGACGTGGCTGGCCCACCAGAACCGCCGCTCGTGGCTCAGGCGATGGAACCAGTAGTAGGTCAGGTCTTCGGCGAAGAAGAGCACGACCCAGGCCCAGACGGCGTTCATCGGGATCGTGAATATCCGATGCTCGTAGACCCACAGGCTGGCGGCGAAGACCGCGCCGCCGGTCACTAGGCCGACGATGCTGTTGCCCAGGCCCATCATCAGCGAGGTGGCCGCATCGCGCGGCTCGTAATTGGCCTTGGCCTTGCCGAAGCGGGCCAGCAGCACCTCCAGCACGATGGCGACCACGAAGAACGGGATGGCCAGTTGGACGGGATCGAAGGCCGGCTTCACGCGGCCGTCTCCACCGGCGGCCAGGGCCGGTCGCCCAGGACCAGACGCGGCGCGCCGTCGACGCCGGGCAGCCTGATCCGGCCGTCCTTGGCCCCGTTGGCGACCACGCCAGCCCAGGGCGCGCTGCGGGCGACATAGCCGTCGCCGCGTCGCCACAGCACCAGCGCCTCGGCGCCCGAGCGGGCGACCAGACCGGCGCCGTCGCCGGCCAGCCAGACGCTGTCGATGCGGTGATCCGGAAACTCCTCGGCCAGCAGACGCATGGCCGCGTCGACATCGAGCGGCGGCGTCGGCCGGGCGAGTCGCGCCCAGGCGGCCAGAGCCACCAAGGCGGCTACGGCCAAGGCCGAGCCGACCAGCTGAATGACCATGATCAAACTCAACGTTTCCCCCGATGCTCTTGTTTTCCAAGAACGTTCGGACGCGGGGACCGCCGGGTCAAGCCTCGGCGGCGAAGGCCGCTTTACGGCGAGGCTTGCAACCCCCTAGACTTGACGAAACCGACCCATGCGCGTTCCGCGCGAAATTCTGGACCTTTTCGATGCTGATGCTGGAGCCGTTGCGCAAGTACGCCGAGTTCGAGGGTTCGGGCCACGCGCTCGGAATACTGGCTGTTCTTCCTGTTCCGCGTCCTGGTGTACATGGCCCTGACGGTGGTGGGCGTCGTCGCCATCTCGTTCACCGGCCTGACCACCACCGGGTCGACGCAGCCGGACGCCGCCGCGGGCATCGTCGCCGTGCTGCTGATCAGCCTCTTCGGCCTCGTCACTCTCGCCCTGTTCATTCCGAACCTGGCCGTCAGCGTGCGCCGCCTGCACGACAGCGACAAGTCCGGCTTCTGGCTGCTGCTCTGCTTCATCCCGTTCGGCGGCTTCGTGATCTTCATCTTCGACCTGGTCGACGGCACGCCCGGTCCGAACCGCTACTGGCCGGACCCGAAGGGGCGCGACGGCTTCGGCGGTCCCGGGACCGTTCACCACCACTATCACTACCCGACGGCAGAACAGGCTCCGCCCGTGGTCTGACCGCGCGCTCGGAAGCCGGACACGAAAAGGCGCGCCGTCCGCGAGGACGACGCGCCTTTCTTCGTTTCAGGCCTGAGGCTTAGAACTTCCGGGCGTAGCCGACCGAGACGACGTTGGCGTCGTCGGCGTCGTTGTCGCGGAACTGCTGGCGCGTGTAGTCGACGCGCACGCCGTTCTTGTCGTCGAACTTGTACTGGGCGCCGACGCCGTAGTTGACGCTGTCGGCGTCGTACTTGCTCTGCACGCCGGCCGTGGTCTGCTTGAACTGGGTGTTGCCGTAGCCGATGCGGCCGATCAGATCGATGTTCGGGGTCACCGGCAGGAAGCCGACGCCATAGACGGCGGCCGAGTGGGTCTGCTCGAGGTTGGAGCGGACGCCGGCGCGGTCGATATTGTCGTCCTTCACGCCGCCGGACAGTTCGCCCTCGACGCCGAAGTGCGGGGTCAGCTTCGCACCCAGGCGACCTTGGATCGCGCCGGTGTCGGCGCCTTCCGCGCGCGAGCTGTTGTAACCGAGGTTGCCGTAGATCTCCGGCGACGTCGATTGAGCATGGGCCAGAACCGGAACAGCAGCGACCGACGCGGCGGCCAGGGCCGCAGACATGAGAACCTTCATTTTTTTACTCCATGGTACTGGGATTTCTTGTGCTCCCTCAGCCTCCTCTGGGTATGGGGCCAACGCGGCCCGTATTTGACCGTCCGCGGACTTGTTTGGGGCCATTGCGTGTCGTTTCCGACATTTGCACCAGGGATTGTGGCCAGCCCCGGAAGGTTCCCCGACGGCAGGGCGAATAGCCGCGGCCGATGCGCCAGGGACACGGTCGCCAGCAGGTGACGCGGGCGCGGGGCGTGCTATTGATCCCGACCAAACAGTGATCAGATCGGCGCGCCCATGTCGCGCGCCGGCCATCGGGACAGTCGCCTTGCATCAAGCCGTCATCGCCGCCACGGGACTCTTCACCCCGCCGTTCAGCATCTCGAACACCGAACTGGTCGACGCCTTCAACGCCTATGTCGAGCGCTTCAACGCCGCCAACGCCGAGGCGATCGAAGCCGGCGAAGTGGTCGCCCTGGCCCCCTCCTCGCCCGAATTCATCGAGAAGGCCTCGGGCATCAAGTCGCGCTTCGTGATGAACAAGGACGGCATCATCGACCCCGAGGTCATGCGCCCGGTCCTGCCCGAGCGTCCCAACGACCAGATCTCGATCCTGGCCGAGATGGCGGTCAAGGCCGCGCAGCAGGCGATCGCCGCCTGGGGCAAGCCGGTTTCGGAAATCGGCGCGGTGATCTGCGCGGCCTCGAACATGCAGCGCTCCTATCCGGCCATGGCCATCGAGGTGCAACAGGCCCTGGGCATCGAAGGCTTCGCCTTCGACATGAACGTCGCCTGCTCGTCGGCCACCTTCGGCATCAAGACCGCCGCCGACTTCATCGCCACCGGCAGCGCCAAGGCCGTGCTGATGGTCAATCCGGAGATCTGCTCGGGCCACCTGAACTTCAAGGACCGCGACAGCCACTTCATCTTCGGCGACGTGGCCACGGCCGTGATCATCGAAGAGGCCTCGCAGGCGACGGGCGGCTGGGAGATCCTGGGCACGCGCCTGAAGACCCAGTTCTCCAACAACATCCGCAACAACTTCGGCTTCCTCAACAACGCCGCCCCGGAAGGGATCGGCGCCAAGGACAAGCTGTTCGTGCAGGAAGGCCGCAAGGTGTTCCGCGAGGTGGTGCCGATGGTCAGCGAGATGATCGTCGAGCACGCCGGCGACATCGGCCTGGACGCCACGGCCCTGAAGCGCCTGTGGCTGCACCAGGCCAACATCAACATGAACGACCTGATCGCCCGCAAGGTGCTGGGCCGCGATCCCGAGGCCGGCGAGAACGTCATCATCCTCGACGAATACGCCAACACCTCCTCGGCCGGCTCGATCATCGCCTTCCACACCGCCAACGACGATTTCGTCGCCGGCGACACGGGCCTGATCTGCAGCTTCGGCGCCGGCTATTCGGCGGGCACGGTGTTCGTCAGGAAGCGCTGACGCCTCGGCCGGAGCGCCGTCAGGCGATCGGCTGCAGCGTCACCGAGACCGGCGCTCCGCCCTCGGCGGCCAGGGTCCAGCCCTGGCCGCTACGGCCGATCGCGTAGCAGGTGCGCGCGCCCTTCTCGGAACTCAGGCACAGCCTGCCGCCGTCGATCGCATAGCGCCCCTGCTCCACACCGAAGTCGTGCCGCTGAAACCACGAACCGTCGGCGTTTAGAACGACGCCGCCCGTCCCCACGGGCATGGGCGGCGGGAACATCACCGTACGGCCGACAAAGGCCGCCCCGGCCGCCGCGTCCAGCGCCGCGGTCGGCGAAGCCTTCGGATGCGCCGCCTTCCACTCCATCGCCCGCTGGATCCGGCGGCCGACGGCGGGATGGTCGTAGAAGATGATCTCCTCCAGCCGGCCCGGGGTGGCGGCGCGGTATTCGATGGTCTTGACCAGGGCCTTGGACAGGCCGTCCGGCTCGTTGAAGTGCTCCAGGCTGAAGCGGTCGGCGTCGCTTTCGGCGACGCGGATCAGGCTGCTGGTCACCGGCGTCGCCAGCAGGAACAGCACGGTCAGCACGGCGCTCAGCACCGGCAGGCCGGCCGGATCGGCCACGCCCCTGACCTGGTCGGCGCCCAGCAGGCGCGCGACCGGCGCGAACAGGCGGTCGACCAGGAAGAAGGCGGCGATCGCCAGCAGGCTCATCACCCCGGCGATCCAGATCGCGTGCTGGTGGGCGTAGTGGCCCATCTCATGGCCGACCACGCCGCGCACCTCGGCGATGTCCGCGCCCTTCTTGAACATGGTGTCGCTCATGGCGACGCGGGCCGAGCCGAACAGGCCCGAGACGTTGGCGGTGTAGGCGTTGGACTGCTTGGAGCCGTCATAGACGAAAATCTTGTCGGACGGCACGCCGACGGTCTTGGCCATGGCCACGACCTCGTCGCGCACCGGACCGGCGGGCGCGGGCGTGTAGTGGTTGAAGATCGGCTCGATGTAGAGCGGCGCCAGCAGCAGGCTGGCGGCGATGAACACCGCCGTCAGGCCGCCGCTCCACACCCACCAGGTGCGCGGCGCCTTGCGGATCAGGGCGTAGAGCAGCGTGAAGAACAGGCCGCCGATCACGGCGGTGATCGCCAGCGAGATCGCCCCCTCGATCAGCCAGCCGCTGAAGGCCTGGCTGGTCAGGCCGTACTGCGTCTGCCGCCACCACTGGCTGTAGACCGCCCACGGCAGCGACAGCACGCTGTCGACGACCAGATAGACGACCCCGACCACGAAACTGGCCAGCACGGGCCGCGTGCGCCGCCCCTCGACCCTGCGCCGCAGCCCGGTCAGCAGGCCGCTGCGCACGATCAGGAACGAGACGAGCACGGCGACCAGCGCGCCCCACAGCAGCAGCCAGTGGCCGCCCTGGGTGTAGGCCGTCGCCTTGGCGTGCGCCTCCGGCGGCAGCTGCGCCAGATAGGCGGCGGTGGCCGCGGCCGGATCGAAGGTGTGGGCCATCTTTCAAGTCCCCCAACTGAAACTGGCGGCAGCAAGCCAGAGCCGATGCTCCGCGTCAGGTTAAATCGCCGTCAGGTCGCGCATCGACGGTCATACAAGCGTCTTCCCCCTGGCGGCGGCCAAGCCTCGGTATAGAACTGCGCGGATGACCTTTGCTTCGAGGCCCGCCATGCGATTCCTTGCCCGTCGTGACGTCCTGCTGGGCCTGGGCGCCGGAAGCGCCCTCACCTTGGCCGGCTGCGGCGGCAAGGACGCCGGCGCGGGCCAGAGCGGCGCGGCGCGGGTCGAGGCGACCAAGACCCTCCGTATCGGCCTCGAAGGCACCTATCCGCCGTTCAACTTCCAGGGCGCCAACGGCCAACTGACCGGCTTCGACGTCGACTTCGCCAGGGCCCTGGCCGAGCAGATGAAGGTGAAACCCGAGTTCTTCCCCGCGCCGTTCGCCGGCCTGCTGGGCGCGCTCGAGTCGGGCCGCACCGACGTCGTCATCAACCAGATCACCATCACGCCCGAGCGCGAGGCCAAGTACGACTTCTCCAAGCCCTACACGGTCTCGGGCATCCTGATCATCGTTCCCAAGGGCAAGAGCGGCGTCGTCGGCCCCGCCGATCTGGCCGGCAAGAAGGTCGGCGTGGGCCTGGGCACCCACTACGAGCAGTGGCTGCGCGACAACCAGCCGAAAGCGCAGATCCGCACCTATGACGATGATCCGACCAAATACCAGGATCTGCGGGCCGGCCGCATCGACGCGGTGCTCAACGACCGCCTGGTCGCCGCCGACTTCCTGAAGACCGCGCCCGACCTCGTGGCCGCCGGCCCGCCCTTCGCCCCGCAGAGCCAGGGCGTGGTCATGAAGCGCGATCCCGCCCTGAAGGTTCTGATCGACCAGGCCATCGACGCCCTGCGCGCCGACGGCCGCCTGGTCGCCATCTCGCGGAAATGGTTCGCCCAGGACGTGACGCTGTAGCCGATGACCGCCGCCGAGCTCATCGCCCAGTCGGCCCCGCTGCTGCTCAAGGGCGCGGTCTACACCGTGGCGCTCAGCCTGATCGGCATGGGCCTGGGCCTGGTGCTCGGCTTTGGCCTGGCCTTGATGCGGCTGTCGCGATCGCCGCTGCTGCGCTGGCCGGCGGCGATCTATGTCTCGGCCTTCCGGGGCACGCCGCTGCTGGTGCAGCTGTTCCTGATCTATTACGGCCTGCCGCAGCTGGGGCTGGAGCTGCCGCCGCTGGTCGCGGCCGGCGTCGGCTTTTCGCTGAACGTCGCCGCCTATGCCGGCGAGATCCTGCGCAGCGCCATCGCCGCCGTCGACAAGGGCCAACGGGAAGCGGCCGCAGTCCTCGGGCTGCCGCCGAGCCAGGCCATGCGGCGGATCATCCTGCCCCAGGCCGCCCGCACCGCCGTGGCCCCGCTGTCCAACAGCTTCATCAGCCTGGTGAAGGACACCTCGCTGGCCGCCACCATCCAGGTGCCCGAACTGTTCCGCCAGGCCCAGCTGATCACCGCCCGCACCTACGAGATCTTCGCCATGTATCTCAGCGCCGCGGCCATCTACTGGATCGTCTCCAGCCTGCTCGCCCTGGGCCAGGGCTGGCTGGAACGCCGCGCGGAGGCCCGCCGATGAGCGCCATCCTGGCCCATGGCCTCGTCAAGCGGTTCGGCGACACCACGGTGCTGGACGGCGTCGATCTCGACGTCGCCCCCGGCGAGGTGGTGGCCGTCATCGGCCCCAGCGGCTCGGGCAAGAGCACCCTGCTGCGGTGCCTGGCCGGGCTGGAGGCGCTGGACGGCGGGACGCTGTCGATCGCCGGCGTCTCGGCCGGCGGCAAGGTTCCCCTGGCCCGGGCGCTGAAGGGCCGGGTCGGCTTCGTGTTCCAGAGCTTCAACCTCTTCCCGCATCGCACGGCGGCGCAGAACGTCGCCGAGGCGCCGATCGTGGTGCGCGGCGATCCGCCCGCCAAGGCCCGCGAGAAGGCCCTGGCCCTGCTGACCAAGGTCGGCCTCGCCCACCGCGCCGACGCCTATCCCCGCGCCCTCTCCGGCGGCCAGCAGCAGCGCTGCGCCATCGCCCGGGCCCTGGCCATGGACCCCGAGGTCATCCTGTTCGACGAGCCGACCTCGGCCCTCGATCCGGAGCTCGTGGGCGAGGTCCTGGCGGTGATCCGCGACCTCGCCGCCGAGAAGCGAACCATGGTCATCGTCACCCACCAGATGGAGTTCGCGCGCGATGTCGCCGACCGCACGATCTTCATGGACGAGGGCCGTATTCTCGAAGCGGGACCGTCGGCGGAGCTTTTCGCATCACCCCGTCAGGAACGTACCCAAAGGTTTCTCAGTAAATTGCGAAGCTTGCAGCCATAATTTGGCCTCTGGCGCCCGGCACGCCTCCGGGCTACGCCGTGTGTCTAGAGGCGAGGATTCGTGAAACCCTATATCGACCTGAAAGGCGCCTCCGGCGCCGTGTATCGCTACAAGCTGGCCGAGGATCGCGACCCGCGGACCACGATCGCTGGCAATTACCTGTATCTCAACGCCGAAGGCGACGTGGTGTTCGCTGGTGAGGCCAACAATCTGCATGACTCCACGCGCGGCTTTTCCGAAGCCGCCGAGAAGCACGCGGCCGAATATCTCTATGTGCGCCTGAACGTCTCGGGCGCCGCCCGTGCCGACGAACTGGCCGATCTGCTGGCGGCGCTGTCGCCGGTCGGCAACCCCGAACCGTCCCCCGAAACGCCTGAAGACTAACCTCGAGCCTCGGCGAAGAACTCGCCGAGCCGCTCGACCACGTCAGAGGCCGGCGTGATGATCGCCCCCAGGTGATCGCCGGCCGTCGACACGAACGGCAGACCGTTCTCCGCCGCGAAGGTTTGGGACGGCCCGTGATAGGGATCGGCGATCCCATCCCACAGCAGCACCGGAACGCCCGCCCCGAGCACCGCCTCGGGCGCGCCGTCCAATTGGCCCAGCGCTTCGAAGCAGGCCTGCATCGCCGGCACCATCTCCGGCGTGACCCAGGCCACCAGCCCCGGCGCGACCTGCTGGGAGAAGCCCCAGAAGATGTCGAAGCGGATCGGCCCGGCCGGTCCCTTGGGCACGCCGCCCACCAGATCCCAGCCGCCGACGGTCAGCGACGCCAGGCGTTCGGGATGATGCTTGGCCACGCCCACCGCCATCCAGGCGCCCATCGAATAGCCGACCAGATGGGCCTTCTCCGCGCCCAGGGCGTCGAGCACGGCCACGATGTCGCCCGCCCGCTGTTCCTGGCCGTAGAGCGAGGGGTCCGACGGCTTGTCGCTGAGCCCATGGCCCAGGGAGTCGATGCAGGCCACCGTGAAGCGTCCCGCCAGGGCGGCGACAAACCCGTTGGCCCGCCAGCTGGCGGCGTCCATGAACAGGCCGTGCTGCAGCACCACGAGCGGCCCATGCCCCTCGACCGTGTAGTGGATCTTCTGGCCGCGATGGGTGGCGAAGGGCATGCACGACTCTCGGTGAAATGAGGCGCCAGTCGAGCCGATCCACAAATTCGCGCAAGGCGAACGGGACGGGAACAGCGCGGCTTGGCTATCCTGCCGCCGATGCGCCCCGAGTCGCTCTTTCCGCTGTACGCCGCGATCTCGACCCTGAAGGGGGTGGGGCCTCGCGTCGCGCCCCTGGTCGAGAGGCTGGCCGGGTCGCTGGTGCGCGACGTGCTGTTCAGCCTGCCCCAGGCCCTGATCCGCCGCACGCCGACCACGGCCGCCCTGGCCCAGGACGGCCAGGTGGCGACCTTCGTCGTCACCATCGACGCCCACCTGCCGCCGCAGCGCGCCGGCCAGCCCTGGCGGATCCGGGGCTGGGACGACACCGGCTTCGTCACCCTGACCTGGTTCAAGGGCCACGGCCCGCACCTGGAGCGCCAGCATCCGGTGGGCGCGCGGCGCGCGGTCAGCGGCAAGGTCGAGCGCTACGGCTCGGAGATCCAGGTCGCCCATCCCGACTACATGCTCGAGGCCGAGCGGGTCGACGAGATCCCGCCGGTGGAGCCCGTTTATCCGGCCACGGCGGGCCTGCCCTCGCGCACCTTCCGCAAGTTCGCGCTTGAAGCCCTGTCACGCGCGCCGCATCTGCCCGAGTGGCAGGACCCCGCCTGGCTGGAGCGCGAGGGCCTGCCGCCTTGGCGCGAGGCCTTCGAGCGGCTGCATGGCCCCGAAAGCGAAGCCGACCTCTCGCCCCTGTCGCGCGCCCGCCGGCGCCTGGCCTATGACGAACTGCTGGCCCACCAGCTGGCCCTGGCCCAGCGCAAGGCCGGCAAGCGCGCCCAGCCGGGGCCGCGCATCGTCTCCGGCGACCTGGCCGAAGCGGCGGAAAAGGCCCTGCCCTTCCGCCTGACCGGCGCCCAGGTGCGGGCGCTATCCGAAGTGCGCGGCGACCTGGCCCATGGCGAGCGGATGAGCCGGCTGCTGCAAGGCGACGTCGGCTCGGGCAAGACCGTCGTGGCCATGCTGGCCATGGCCGACGCGGCCGGCGCCGGCTTCCAATCGGCCCTGATGGCCCCGACCGAGATCCTGGCCCGCCAGCACTACGAGACCCTGGCCCCGCCGCTGGAGGTCCAAGGCCTGGCCGTGGTGCTGCTCACCGGCCGCGACAAGGGCGCGGCGCGGGCCGCCAAGCTGCAAAAGCTGGCCGACGGCTCGGCCGCCGTGGCGGTGGGCACCCACGCCCTCTTCCAGGACGACGTGGCCTTCAAGAACCTGGCCCTGACCATCATCGACGAGCAGCACCGCTTCGGCGTCAACGAGCGCCGGCGCTTGCAGGAAAAGGGTGACGGCGTGCACCTGCTGGCGATGTCGGCGACGCCGATCCCGCGCACGCTGGAACTGACCGTCTTCGGCGACCTCGACGTCTCGCGCATCGACGAGAAGCCGCCGGGCCGCACGCCGGTCGCCACCCGCGCCGCGCCGACGCCGCGCGTGCCCGAGATCGTCGATCGCCTGCGGGTCGCCATCGAGGGCGGCGCCCAGGCCTTCTGGATCTGCCCGCTGGTCTCGGAATCCGAGAAGGTGGACCTGCGGGCGGCCGAGGATCGCGCGGCGGACCTGAAGAAGATCCTGGGCTCGCGCGTCGGCCTGGTGCACGGCCAGATGCCGGCGGCCGAGAAGGACGCGGTCATGCAGGCCTTCGTCGACGGCGAGGTCGGGGTGCTGGTCGCCACCACCGTGGTCGAGGTGGGCGTCAACGTGCCCAACGCCAGCATCATGGTCATCGAGCACGCCGACCGCTTCGGCCTGGCGCAACTGCACCAGCTTCGCGGGCGGGTGGGTCGCGGCATGCGCGAAAGTTCCTGCGTGCTGCTCTACGACCCGCCGCTGTCGGAGGTGGCCCAGCAGCGGCTCGATATCCTGCGCCGCTCAGACGACGGCTTCGAGATCGCCGAGAAGGACCTGGAGCTGCGCGGCGGCGGCGATCCGCTGGGCCTCAAGCAGAGCGGCTTCCCCGCCTACCGCCTGGCCGACCCCGTCGCCCACCGCGACCTGATCGCCGTCGCCGCCGACGACGCCCGCCTGATCCTTGCCCGCGATCCCAGCCTGACCTCGCCCCGCGGCGAGGCGGTGCGCACGCTCCAAGCGCTGTTCGACTGGAAGCCGGCGTCAGGCCTGAACGACGCGGGGTAAGAGACCCTTCTCCCCTTGCGGGAGAAGGTGGCGGCCGAAGACCGTCGGATGAGGGGTCTCTCAAACACAAGACCCATCGCCCAGCCTACCCGCGGTATGCGGTTTCGATTTCTGAGAGACCCCTCATCCGACCTGCTTCGCAGGCCACCCTCTCCCGCAAGGGGAGAGGGACCGGGCTCACCGCTTCCCCAACGCCGCCACGCGCGCGGCCGCGTCGGCCTCGATATCCGCCCAGAACAGGTTGTAGCCGTCCACCTTGCGGCGATCGGTCCACGAGCCGGTGTCCCGCAGGGACGGCGACTTCGGCCTCCCGGTGTGCAGCAGGCCGTTCTCGCACTGGGCCCAGACCTGGCGCTTGAGGAAGGCCGGGCGGGCGCCCCATTCCAGCCCCGTGGCGTTGACGGCGCCCAGGTTCAGACGGGCCGGCGCACGCTCGTCGGTGCGCGCCCCGAACACCGGGTTGACGCACAGGGGCTGGCGGCCGTTGAGGTTCTCCAGCTGGTCGCCGCCGATCCAGGTCAGGGAGCGGGCGAGCAGCTCCTGGGCTTTCTGGAAGTCGCCGTCGGTCAGCGAGGCCCAGGCCACCGCGCAGCCGGCCTCGTCGCGGCGCACGCAGGCCGGGACCGGCGAGGTCGAGACATATTCGTCGGCCGGCACGGCGGTCTCGATCAGATAGACCCCGGCCAGGCGGGCCTTCATCGCCGGATCGGGCGCGATCTCGTCGGCGACCAGGCGAGCGGCCAGGCTCCCGCCCTGCTCCACCCCGACGATCACCAGCGGCCGACCCTTGTCGTAGCGGTCGCGCCAGGCGCGGAAGGCCTCGCGCACGTCGCCATAGGCGAAGCGGCGGGCCTCGCGGGCGTCGTCGCGCAAGGTCAGGAAGGTGTAGAGGCTGGCCTGTCGGTAGTGCGGCGCGAAGATCCGCCCCACCCGCGCGAACGGCGCGGCGTAGTTGGGCAGCACCACGCGGTTCAGATAGCGGCTGGCCTTGGGCTGGTCGTAGGGCGCGTTCCAATCGCGCCCGCCGTCAAAGGTCGTGGGGTGGACGAAGAAGACGTCGGCGGCGCGATCCATGCCGGTCGCGCCCCTCGGCAGCAGCGCCCAGGCGGCCGGGTCGGCGTAGTTGGGGGCCGGCGGCGGATCGTAGGTCTGGAACGGCACCTTGGGATCGAGGGTGGTGCGCAGGATGTCGTAGCGCCAATAGAACGCCGCCGTCAGGACGGTCCCCAGGAAGAGGACGCATCCGACGAAGATCCAGCGCTTGAAACCCTTGAAGCGTCCCGCCATGCCCCTCGACTACACCAGAGCGCGGCGGCGCACTACGCCCCTTCCCGTCCGATGATGGCCACCGAGCAGACATTGCTGGCCGGCGCGCCGCCGAGGTTGTGGGTCATGCCGATAACCGGGTCACGCAGTTGGCGCTCGCCGGCCCGCCCCTGAAGCTGCAGGTACATCTCGTAGAGCATGCGCAGGCCCGAGGCGCCGATCGGATGGCCAAAGCACTTCAGGCCGCCGTCGATCTGGCACGGCACCCCGCCGTCGGCGTCGTAGAAGCCGTCCAGCACGTCGCGCCAGCCCCGCCCCTCGGCCGAGATGAACAGGTCCTCCATCGTGACCAGCTCGGTCACCGAGAAGCAGTCGTGCACCTCCATCATCGAGATCTGCTCGCGCGGGCGCTCGATGCCGGCCTCCTTGTAGGCCTTGCCGGCGGCGATGCGGGCGGTGTGGAAGTGGCTGCCGTCCCAGCCGTTGTACTGGCTCTCGTAGCCGTTGGAGACGGACAGCTGCAGGGCCTTGACCGTGACCAGGTCATGCTTGCCCATAGCCCGCGCGATCTCCGGCGTGGTGACGATGGCCGCGGCCGCGCCGTCCGAGACGCCGCAGCAGTCGAACAGGCCCAGGGGCTCGGCGATGATCGGCGCGTTCAGGGCCTGCTCGGCGGTGATGGCTTTGCGCAGGTGAGCCTTGGGGTTCTTGGCGCCGTTGGCGTGACTCTTGACCGAGACGTGGGCGATGGCCCGCTTCAGATCCTCCTTCGAGACCCCGTGCTTAGCGCGGTAGGCGCTGGCCAGCTGGGCGAAGTTGCCGGGGGCCGAGCCGTTGGGCATGACCTGCGGGCTCAGCGTGCCCGGCGCGCCGAACGGCAGGCCGCCATAGCCGGTGTCCTTCAGCTTCTCGACCCCGACGGCCAGCGCGATGTCGGCCGCCCCGGCGGCGACCGCATAGACCGCGCCCCGGAAGGCCTCCGAACCCGAGGCGCAGAAGTTCTCCACCCGGGTGACGGCGATGTTGGGCAGGCGAAGCGCGATCGACAGCGGCGTGCCGCCCTTGCCCGTGCCGATCTCGTCGATGTGGGTCGAGAACCAGGCCGCGTCGAGCTGGCTGGCCTCGATGCCCGCATCGCTCATCGCCTCGACATAGGCCTCGACCATCAGGTCGTCCGGCCCGGCGTCCCAACGCTCGCCGAACTTGCTACAGCCCATGCCGAGAATGGCGACCTTGTCGCGGATGCCGCTGGCCATCGTGGGTCTCCCTTAGCTCGCCTTCTCGGGCGTATTGATCGGGTGTATATACAAAACCATGAGCCTCTATATCCGCAACGCCGAGGCCGACCGGTTGGCCCGAGAACTCATTGAACGGACAGGCGAAACCCTGACCGAGGCTGTCGTCGTCGCTCTGCGTGAACGACTGGATCGCACGCCCGACAAGGCCGACGACCTGGAGGCGCGACTGGCGCGCATCCGCGCGATCCAGGACCGCGTCGCCGCAGCGCCCGTGCTGCACGAAGGCTCGGACGAGGAACTGCTGTACGACGCCGACGGCCTGCCGAAGTGATCGTCGTCGACACGTCGGCCCTGATCGCGATCTTCCAGAGGGAGCCCGAGGGCGAGGCCTTCCTCCAGGCGATCGTCGGGATAGAAGGCTCGTTGGTCGCCGCCCCGACGAGATTGGAAGGCTATATCGTCATCCATCGCCGCTTCGGCCCGGAGAAGGCGGCGGATTTCGAGGCCCTGGTCGCCGACCTGAACCTGACCGTTGTCGCCTTCGACGAACCTCTGCTCGTATTGGCCCGAAACGCCTATCGCGACTACGGGCGTGGCGCGCGCGGCCTGAACTTCGGCGACTGCTTCAGCTACGCCCTGGCCAAGGCGCGCGACCTGCCCCTGCTGTTCAAGGGCGAGGACTTCGCCGCCACCGACGTGAAGCGCGCGCTCTGACACCGCCCTACTCCGCCGCCCGGGCAATCGACGCCGCGACCGCCGCCCGATCCGGCGCGGCCTTCCAGAAGTAGCGGACGAAACCGCGCTTCTCGTCGCGGTCCTTGATGCGGAAGACCATCTTCACCGGCAGGCCGGTCTCGACCTCGCCGGGGGCGACGTCGGTGATGTCGAGCATGATCCGCCCGCCGCCCTCGAAGACGATCATGCCGTAGTGGTTGGGCGGGCTCATCGAGAAGGTCAGGTAGTCGGCCGAATAGGTCAGCACCTGGGCCCGACGCTCGGCGAAGCGGTACGGCTCCTGGGTGTCGACGGCGGGATTGTTGGGGGCCACCGAGATGCGGGTGCGCGGGAACTGGACGACGCCTGTCTCGCGGCAGCGGCCGCCGACCAGGCCCAGGATCTGGTCGCGATTGCGATAGAGCGTGGTCAGGGCCGTCTTGTTGTCCTTCTCGGCCCGCATGCCCCTCTCCCACTCGACGAGGTCGTTGAAGACGAGGAACTTCAGGTAGTTGGTCTCTTCCTGGCGGTCGGCGAGCGCGCCAGTCACGCCTCGGGCCGGCGCACTGTTTCCAGGCCCGTCGCCGGCGCGGAAGACCAGCGCCTCGGCGCCCTGGCCGAACTGGGCGACCAGGATGATCTCGCCCGGCTTGGCCTGCTCGAGCGCATAAGCCAGCAGCAGCGGGCCGTGGGCGGCCCCGGCCTCGCCGAGCTGGGCGGCCAGGGTGTCGCGGACAGCTTCGGGGCGAACGCCCAGCGTCTTGGCGAGGGTCGCGCCCATGCCGGGGAAGACCGAAGGGAAGCAGAAATGGTCCACCTCGCCGGCCGAGACGCCCGCCGCCTCCAGCGCGTCACGGATGGCCGGCGGGACCAGCTTGACGATCCCCTCGTCGCGGATCCAGCGCTCCTCCCAGGCGTAGTCGAACTCCGCGTCCGAGCCTCGGAAGTGATCGACGAAGTCGTCAGTGACCGTGCCCCGGCCGAGGAACGTCGCCGCGCCGCCGTCGGGCGAGACGACGAAGGCGGCGGCGGCGTCGCCGAAGTCCAGCTCCTGGGGCGAAGCGGCGCGGGCCCGGCGGTGTTCGCCGGCGGCGACCAGCACCCGCTTGCCGGCGGCGGCCGCATCCAGGGCCTGGCCCAGGGCCGTCAGTCCGCAGCGCTGCGATCCGGTGACGTCGGCCGAGGCGATCGACGGCTCCAGGGTCAGGGCGGCGGCCAGGATCCCGGCGTTCTGGCGATCGGCGAAGGGCGCGGTCGTGGAGGCGAAGATCGCCGCGTCCACCGCCGCTCGCCCCTCGTCTTCCGCGCCAAGCGCGTCGCGGGCGGCCTCGACGGCCATGGTCAGGGCGTCCTCGTCCCAGTTGGCCATGGCGCGCTCGCCCTTGGCCTTGCCGGCCAGGCCCGGCGCGATCCAGGCGTTGGCGGCGACGACCGCCTTGCGGCTGAGGCGAAGGCGCGGCGCATAGGCGCCCCAGGCGGCGATGCCGACCATGTTCCACTCCCTGACGCACGCCTGTTCCGGCGACTTATCAGGGTTCAGGTTACGCGCGCGGCAAGGCTCCGCAAGCGTGCCCCTTGGTCAACCGGGAAAGGCGTTCTTCGACCTCACCCGCTCCAGGCGAAAGCCGAGGCCCAGCACGCGAGCCGGGATCCGGCGCAGGCGCGGGAAGCGCTCGAAGAGCCGCATCACCGCCGGCGGCTTCAGGGGCCTGCCGCTGAGCGCGGCGCTGACCAGGCGGTTCTGGATCAGCAGCTGCAGCGACTGCATGGCCCGGGTCGGCGGCAAGCGACGACGCTGGACGGCCTGGGCGCGCTCATCCAGCGCAGCGTCGTCGAGCGCGAAGGCGTCGTGCAGGAGGTTGGCGGCGGCGATCGCGTCCTGGACCGCCAGATTGATCCCCACCCCGCCCACCGGCGACATGGCGTGGGCGGCGTCGCCGATGCACAGCAAGCCAGGCTTGGACCAGCGCGTCAGGCGATCGACGGTCACGGTCAGCAGGTGGACGTCGTCGAAGCTGGCCAGCTCGTCCACGCGGTCGGCCAATGCCGGTGCGGCCTGCGCCACCTGCCGGCGGAAGGCTTCGATGCCGGCCGCCTTGATCGCGTCGAAACCGCCCTTCGCGGCGACGTATCCGCACTGGTAGTAGCCCTCGCGCGGGATGGTGACGAACAGGCGCCCGGCGCTGGCGCGGCCCAGCGGCGCCTCCGGGTCGTCGGTCGGCTTGCGGGAAAGCCGCATCCACAGCACGTCCATCGGCGCGCCCAGGTCCTCGACCGGCAGGGCGGCGGCGTCGCGCAACAGCGAGCGGCGGCCGTCGGCGGCGATCACCAGCCGGGCGCGAACCTCCAGCGGCCCGTCGGGCGTGCGCACCTGCACGCCGACTATGCGGCCGCCAATCTCGATCGCCCCCAAGGCCTCGGCGTTCATGCGCAGGTCGAAGGTCGGATAGCGCCGCCCCTGGCCAGCCAGGAAGTCGAGGAAATCCCACTGCGGCATCAGGGCGACGAAGGGCGCGGCGGTCTTCAAGCCATGGAAGTCGGCCAGATGGATCGTCTCGTCGCCGATCTGCGCCGACAGCGTCCGAACCTCGGTGTGCGGCAGCTTCAGAAACTCGTCCAGCCAGCCCAGGTCGGCCACGGCCTGCAGGGTCGAGGGATGGACGGTGTCGCCCCGGAAATCGCGCAGGAAGTCGCCGTGCTTCTCAAGCACCGCGACCCTCACCCCGGCCCGGGCCAGCAGCAGCCCAACCATCATCCCCGCCGGACCGCCCCCGACCACGCAGCAATCGACTTCGAGAACGGCGGCATCGGCGGTCATGACGGGCCTCTCGTCAGCGGTAGGGGTCGTCCGTGTTCAGGAAGCCGGCGACGTAGTCGGCGACGCCGTCCTCCAGCGAGGTCATCGGCGCGTTGTAGCCGGCCGCGCGCAGGCGACTCATGTCGGCCTGGGTGAAGTACTGGTACTTGCCGCGCAGCACCTCGGGCATGTCGAAATAGGTGATCTCGGGCTCGCGGGCGACGGCGCTGAAGGTGGCCTCGGCAAGGTCCTTGAACGAGCGGGCCTTGCCCGAGCCGAGGTTGTAGACGCCGTTGACGTGCGGGCTCTTGGCCAGCCAGGCGATGACGTCGGCCACGTCGCGCACATAGACGAAGTCGCGCAGCTGGCCGCCGTCCTCGTAGTCGGGATGGTGCGACTTGAAGAGACGCACGCCCTCGCCCGCCCGGATCTTCGGCCAGATCTGGCAGACCACCGACTTCATGCCGCCCTTGTGGTCCTCGTTGGGGCCGTAGACGTTGAAGAACTTCAGGCCCACCCACTGCGGCGGGGCGTGACCGCGGGCGGCCTCGCGCACGGCGAAGACGTCGAACAGCGCCTTGGACCAGCCGTAGGCGTTCAGCGGGCGCAGAGCCATCAGGCTGTCGATGTCGTCCTTGCCGTCGAAGCCCTGGTCGCCGTCGCCATAGGTGGCGGCCGAAGAGGCGTAGATCAGCCGCGTGCCGTTCTTCGCGCACCACCGCCACAGGTCGCGCGACAGCACGAAGTTGGACTGCACGATCAGGTCGGCGTCCGGCTCGGTGGTCGAGGAGATCGCGCCCATGTGGATCACCTGCTCGACCTCGTCGCCGCGCACGGCCAGCCAGTCGAACAATTGCTCGGGCGCGACGAAGTCGGCGATCGGGTGCTTGGCGATGTTACGCCACTTGCCCTCGGCGGCCTGGCCCAGCCAGTCGCAGACCACGACGTCGAGCGCCGGATCCTCGCAGAGCTTGGCGACGATGTTGGAGCCGATGAACCCGGCGCCGCCGGTGACGAGAACGATGCGTCTGGACATGGGCGGGTTATGGCACAGGGGGATGGAGGGGCAATAGCGAGCCCTTCTCCCCTTGCGGGAGAAGGTGGCCTCCGAAGGAGGTCGGATGAGGGGTCGCGCCGCCTCATCCGCTGCTTCTCGTCGCCAAGCGGCCGATGTCTATCGACCCCTCATCCGTCGGCTTTCGCCGACACCTTCTCCCGCAAGGGGAGAAGGGAAACGGCTATGCCGCCAGCTTGCGCTTGGCCAGGGCGTCGAACTCCAGCAGTTCGGCCACCAGGCCTTCGAACTGGCTCAACGGCACCATGTTGGGGCCGTCCGATGGGGCGTGGTCGGGGTCGGGGTGGGTTTCCATGAACACCATGGCCACGCCGATCGAGACGGCGGCGCGGGCCAGCACCGGCACGAACTCGCGCTGGCCGCCCGACGACGTGCCCTGCCCGCCTGGCTGCTGCACGCTGTGGGTGGCGTCGAACACCACCGGGCAGCCGATCTCCTTCATGATCGGCAGAGACCGCATGTCGGAGACGAGCGTGTTGTAGCCGAACGAGGCGCCGCGCTCGCAGGCCAGGACGTTGGGATTGCCCGCGCCGGTGACCTTGGCGATGACGTTCTTCATGTCCCAGGGGGCCAGGAACTGGCCCTTCTTGATGTTGATCGCCCGGCCGGTCGCGGCGGCGGCCAGCAGCAGGTCGGTCTGGCGGCACAGGAAGGCCGGGATCTGGATGACGTCGACGGCCTCGGCCACCGGGGCGCAGTGGCTGATCTCGTGCACGTCGGTCAGGGTCGGCAGGCCGGTGACCTCGCGGATCTCCTGGAAGATCGGCAGGCTGTCGTAGAGGCCGATGCCGCGCGCCGCCGTCGCCGAGGTGCGGTTGGCCTTGTCGTAGCTGGTCTTGTAGATCAGGCCGACGCCCAGGCGCTCGCCGATCTCCTTGAGGGCGTGGGCCGTTTCCAGCGCGTGCTGGCGGCTTTCCATCTGGCACGGACCGGCGATGAAGGTCAGGCGTTCGGCGTTGCCGATGCGGACGGCCTTGCCGGTCTCGGTCTTCACTTCGACGACGGCGTTCGGGGCGACGGGCTGACTCAAGGCGGGACTTCCGAATAAAGGTGAGGCCGACAGACGTAGGCGCTGAATTTGGCCCACAGGTGGCCTCAACGGCGGAAAGGTGCAAGTGCGGATCGATCCAGGCGTCCCCGGACCCGTCATCGTGTGGCTGCGCAACGACCTGCGCCTGGCCGACAATCCGGCCCTGAAGGCCGCCGCCGACACGGGCCGGCCGGTGATCCCGCTCTACATCCTCGACGAGACGCCGGGCGTGCGGCCGATGGGCGCGGCTTCGCTGTGGTGGCTCGACAAGTCGCTGCGGGCGCTCTCCGAAAGCTTCAAGGCGATCGGCTCGAAGCTGATCCTACGGCGCGGTCCGGCGCAGCAGGTGCTGAAGGACGTGATCGTCCACGCCCAAGCCGCTGGCGTGGCCTGGAATCGCCTTTACGAACCGGCCGCCATCGCCCGCGACGCCGAGATCAAGACCGCGCTGAAGGCCGACGGCGTCGTGG
Source organism: Caulobacter sp. GW821-FHT10C03 (assembly GCF_059415485.1). Taxonomy (NCBI): domain Bacteria; kingdom Pseudomonadati; phylum Pseudomonadota; class Alphaproteobacteria; order Caulobacterales; family Caulobacteraceae; genus Caulobacter; species Caulobacter sp. GW821-FHT10C03. The sequence goes on from NZ_JBWKNI010000024.1 coordinate 26,345, forward strand.
TGGAAAGCAGCATCGCCGGCCTGCTCAACGAGCCCTGGACCGTGCAGAACGGCTCCAAGCAGCCCTACAAGGTCTTCACCCCCTATTGGCGGGCCGCCCGCGCGCACCTGACCCATGTCGAGGTCGAGCGCGCGCCCAAGCGTCTGGAGACCCCCGAGCACTGGCCCCATAGCGACGCCCTCGACGGCTGGGGCCTGCATCCCCGCAAGCCCGACTGGTCGAAGGGCTTTTCCATCTGGACGCCCGGCGAGGCCGGCGCCCTGCAACGGCTGGACGATTTTCTGTCGGGCGCCGTCGACGGCTATGGCGAGGGCCGCGACGTGCCGGGTCTGGAGGCGACCTCGCGCCTGTCGCCGCACCTGCACTTTGGCGAGATCGGCCCGCGCCAGGTCTGGGCCGCCGCCCGCAACGCCGCCGAGGCCGGCGACGCGCCCCACGGCGAGATCGAGAAGTTCCTGTCCGAGGTGGGCTGGCGCGAGTTCAACCATTCGATCCTGTTCAACTGGCCCCAGCTGCCGGAGCGCAACTTCCGGCCCGAGTTCGACGCCTTTCCCTGGACGGAGAACCCCAAGGGCCTGGAGGCCTGGATCGAGGGCCGCACCGGCTATCCGCTGGTCGATGCGGGCATGCGCGAGCTTTGGGCCACCGGCTTCATGCACAACCGGGTGCGGATGATCACCGCCTCGTTCCTGATCAAGCACCTGCTGGTCGACTGGCGCGACGGCGAGTCATGGTTCTGGGACACCCTGGTGGACGCCGATCTCGCCAACAATGTCGGCAACTGGCAGTGGGTGGCCGGCAGCGGCGCCGACGCCTCGCCCTACTTCCGGATCTTCAACCCGATCGGCCAGGGCGAGAAGTTCGACCCCAAGGGCGCCTATGTCCGCAAGTGGGTCCCCGAGCTGGCCAACCTGCCCGACAGCGTCATCCATCAACCTTGGACAGCGCCCGCGCATCTTTCGGTCGAGGCCAAGCGTAGCTACGCCCGACCCATCGTCGATCACGGACAGGCGCGGGCGCGGGCTCTCGAGGCCTATCGCCAATTGCGCGGTGACGCTTCCGGGGAATGATCCCCTGGCGGACAGCCGCGCACGTTCCCATCTGAAGATTCGGTTTTTTGGGGGTCTGATTTTGTCCCAGGTACGGGACGGGAGCGCCGATGACCGACACCCTGCACGCCCGCTGGCGTAACGACCACCTCCGCGCCGCCCCGGCGGCTTTCCGCGCGGCCATCCGGGTCGCCTGCGAGAACTGGGCGATCGGGTCCCTGACCTTCGTCCTGCCCACGGGCCAGCCCATCCGCATCGACGGCCGCACGCCCGGTCCCGAGGCCGTGGTGCGGGTGCGCGACTACCGCTTCATCCGCCGCGCCTTCGCCTCCGGCGACATCGGCTTCGCCGAGGGCTACATGGCCGGCGAGTGGGACACGCCCGACCTTCCGGCCGTGCTGACCGCCTTCGCCCTGAACTTCGACAAGCTGGCCGCCCTGGTGGAGGGCAATCCGCTGACGCGGCTGATGAACCTGCTGTTCCACCGCTCGCGGCGCAACGACCGCGAAGGCTCCAAGCGCAACATCCACGCCCACTACGACCTGGGCAACGCCTTCTATGCCCAGTGGCTGGACCCGACGATGACCTATTCGTCGGCCCTCTGGGACCAGGACCGCCATGCCTCGCTGGAGGCCGCCCAGACCCGCAAGTACGAGGCCCTGGCCCAGTCGATCGCCCTGACGCCCGACAAGCACGTGCTGGAGATCGGCTGCGGCTGGGGCGGCTTCGCCGAGTACGCGGCCAGGGAGGTCGGCGCCAAGGTGACGGCGATCACCATCTCGCCGGCTCAGCACGAGTTCGCCCGCAAGCGCCTCTTCGCCCAGGGCCTGGCCGACAAGGTCGACATCCAGCTGGTCGACTATCGCGACGTCCAGGGCCGCTTCGACGGGGTCGTCTCGGTCGAGATGTTCGAGGCCGTCGGCGAGGAATACTGGCCAACCTATTTCGGCAGGATCCACGACCTGCTGGCGCCCGGCGGCCTGGCCGGCCTGCAGATCATCACCATCCGCGACGAGCTCTTCGCCCACTACCGGCGGCAGACCGACTTCATCCAGCGCTACGTCTTTCCAGGCGGCATGCTGCCCAGCGAACAGCGCCTGAGGCAGGAGACCGACCGGGCGGGCCTTGCCTGGGAAAACGTCCGGCGCTTTGGCCAGGACTACGCCGACACCCTGACGCAATGGAGCAAGCGGTTCGAGGCGGCCTGGGACGACATCCGCCCGCTGGGCTTCGACGAGCGCTTCCGCCGGCTCTGGAAGTTCTACCTGGCCTATTGCGAAGCGGGCTTCCGCACGGAGCGGACCAATGTCATTCAATTGGGCCTAAGTCGCAGCTAGGAGACGTGCAGTGTCGCTCTTCACCCTGGTGCTGGACTATCACGGCGGCACCTATCTCTCGCAGTTCGACGCCGAGACGCCGACCGAGGCGGTCGGCGCCTGGTGCCGCGAACTGCACGACAACCAGCTGCTGGGCGAGCCCTCCTCTCTGGTGGCCGAGGGCATCATGGCCGACGCGGTCGAGAACAGCCTCGTCGGCATAGAAGGGCTGTGCGGGGCCTGGTGCGCGGCGACGGCCACGGCCGGGGGCCTCGCCCTGCTCAACGTCATCCAGACCCAGCCGACGACGCACTGATGCTGAGCCCGGAGCGCGCCAGGGTTAGGTGCGCGCGGCTAACCCGCCCGGGCGCGCTCCAAATCTTTGAAACTGGAGCCTGCCAATTTTGGATGCTTCATCCAAAATTGGCAGGCTCTGGACCGGCGCTTTCAGGAAATCTGGATTGATCCGGGCGGCCGCATCGCGATCTACCCTGGCTCTAACGGCGCTTCTCCGCGCGAAGACGTAAGATTTCGACCATGCCCGTCACGCCCAACGTTCTCGAAGCCATCGGCAACACGCCGCTGATCCGCCTGAACCGCGCCAGCGAGGCCACCGGCTGTGAGATCCTGGGCAAGGCCGAGTTCATGAACCCCGGCCAGTCGGTGAAGGACCGCGCCGCGCTCAGCATCATCCGCGACGCCGAAGCCAAGGGCCTGCTCCGGCCCGGCGGCCGGGTGGTCGAGGGCACGGCCGGCAACACCGGCATCGGCCTGGCCATGGTCGCCTCGGCCCTGGGTTACAAGACGACGATCGTCATCCCGCGCACCCAGAGCCAGGAGAAGAAGGACGCCATCCGCCTGCTCGGCGCCGAGCTGGTCGAGGTGGACGCCGTCCCCTACTCCAACCCCGACAACTACGTCCGCTATTCCGGCCGCCTGGCCGAGGAACTGGCCAAGACCGAGCCGAACGGCGCGATCTGGGCCAACCAGTTCGACAACGTCGCCAACCGGCAGGCCCACTACCAGACGACCGGCCCGGAGATCTGGGAACAGACCGACGGCAAGGTCGACGGCTTCATCTGCGCCGTCGGCTCGGGCGGCACCCTGGCCGGCGTGGCCCAGGCCCTGCGCGAGCGCAAGCCGGACGTGAAGATCGGCCTGGCCGACCCGGGCGGCGCCTCGCTCTACAGCTGGTACGCCGAGGGCGAACTGAAGGCTGAGGGCAACTCCATCAGCGAGGGCATCGGCCAGGGCCGCATCACCGCCAACCTCGAAGGCCTGGCCATCGACCACCCCTACCGTGTCTCCGACGAGGAGATGATGGAGCAGATCTTCGACCTGGTGCAGCACGAGGGCCTTTGCCTGGGCGGCTCCACGGGGATCAACGTCGCCGGCGCCGTGCGCCTGGCCAGGGACCTGGGGCCCGGCCACACCATCGTGACCATCCTCTGCGACCACGGCTCGCGCTACCAGAGCAAGCTCTTCAACCCCGCCTTCCTGGCCGAGAAGGGCCTGCCGACGCCGCCCTGGCTGTAAGGGGCGCTTGCGCGGGCGAGCGACGCACGTGAAGTTGCCGCCCTCGCGTTCCCAAGCCCGCAAGAGGCCCGTCATGTCCGCCACGCTCATCGATCCGCTCGTCTCGACCGCCTGGCTGGCCGACCACCTCGACGCCCCGGACGTGCGCATCGTCGACGCCTCGTGGTTCATGCCCGGCACGCCGCGCGATCCGAAACAGGAGTTCGAGGCCGGCCACATCCCCGGCGCGGTGTTCTTCGACATCGACGAGATCGCCGACGAGACCTCGCCCCTGCCGCACATGCTGGCCAGCGGCGTGAAGTTCGCTTCTCGGGTGCGCAAGCTGGGCCTCGGCGACGGCGCGCGCATCGTCGTCTACGACAGCACCGGCATCCTGCCGGCCGCCCGCGTGTGGTGGAACTTTCGCGTCATGGGCCACGAGGACGTCGTGGTGCTGGACGGCGGCCTGCCCAAGTGGGTCGCCGAGGGCCGTCCGCTGGAGGACGGTCCCGCCGCCCCGCAGGAGCGCCACTTCACCCCGCGCCTGCAAGCCGATCTCGTCCGTAGCTTCGACCAGATCAAGCGCAACCTGGAAACCGGCCGCGAGCAGGTGATCGACGCCCGCGCCGCGCCGCGCTTCAACGGCGAGGTTCCCGAGCCCCGCGCCGGCCTCAAGAGCGGTCACATTCCCGGCTCGCGCAACATCCCGCTGGCGGCGATCCTGGCGGCCGACGCGACCATGCTGCCCGCCGAGCAGCTGAAGGCCGTCTTCGCCGACGCCGGCGTCGACATCGAAAAGCCGATCGCCACCACCTGCGGCTCGGGCATCACCGCCTCGGTGGTGTCGCTGGCCCTGCACCGCCTCGGCAAGCCGCGCGCGGCGGTCTACGACGGCTCGTGGACCGAATGGGGCGGCCGCGACGACGCGCCGGTGGAAACCGGCCCGGCTGTGTAAAAACACTCAAGATTACACATTCCATATATACAATCTTAAATTGACATTCCGTAGCGGCTGGCTGACCCTCGAAGCGTTGGGGGTCGGCCTTGCGCCACGTCGGACCGCGGCCAAGTCGCGTGCCGCTCCCCACAAGTGCCCGTCAGCTTAAGGACCATCGGCGCGCCAACCGCGCCGAGCACGCAACCGCGCGACCGGCGGACCGACCGGCGCGCCCGTGGGGAGAAAACGTCATGTCGTCCTTCCGACCGCTCTATGGCGGCGCCATCACCGACGCCGTCGCCTCCGGCGACCTCGACACGCTGAAGAAGCTGGCCGCCGAGGCCGAGGCTCACGTCCTGCAGTACGGCGACGTGCCGACCTTGCTGGCCGCCCTGAAACTCGAAATCGCCAAGCTCGAGGCCTGACGCACCATGAGCATCAAACCCTACGGCGTCGCCGTGACCGACGCCATCGCCTCGGGCGAGCTGTCCCGCCTGAAGGAAGCCGAGATCGCGGCCCAGGCCCACCTCGACGAATACGGCGACATCCCCACCCTGCTGGCGCTGCTCAAGCTCGAGATCGCCAAGCTGGAAGGCAAGAAGAGCTACTGACGGGGCGGCGCTTCCGCCGCTCTTCGATGGGCCGGCGGAAGCGCCCGCATCCCCGCGTCTCAGGGCGTTTCGGGGAAGGAACGTGCATGACCGACACTCTTCCATCCTTGCACGGGGCGTCCGTACAAGAGGCCTCCGCAGAAGGAGCATCCACGCATGGAGCGCTCCTGCGGGATCCCTACGCGCCGCCGGAAGGCAAGTCGGTGCGCTACCGGACGGATCGCGACCATGTCGATCTGGTGCCGGTGCACGTGGTCTGGGAAGTCACCCTGGCCTGCAATCTCAAGTGCCAGCACTGCGGCTCGCGGGCCGGGCGGCCCCGGCCGGACGAGCTGAATACCGAGGAAGCCCTCGACCTGATCGATCACCTGGCGGCCCTGGGCACGCGCGAGATCACCCTGATCGGCGGCGAGGCCTATCTGCGACGCGACTGGATCGAGCTGATCCGCCGGAGCCGCCAGAACGGCATCCGCACCGCCATCCAGACCGGCGCCCGCAATCTCACCGACAAGCGGCTGGACGAGGCGGCGGACGCTGGCCTGCAAGGCGTCGGCGTCTCGATCGACGGCCTGCCCGAGCTGCACGACCGGGTGCGCGGCGTGCCCGGCTCCTACGACCAGGCGATCAGCGCCCTGCATCGGGCCAAGGCCCGGGGTCTGGCCGTCTCGGTCAACACCCAGATCGGCGCCGAGACCGCCCAGCACCTGCCCGAACTGATGGAGCGGATCATCGCGGCCGGCGCCACCCACTGGCAGATCCAGCTGACCGTCGCCATGGGCAACGCCGTCGACAATCCCGGCCTGCTGCTCCAGCCCTACCAGCTGCTCGACGTCATGCCCCTGCTGGCCCGTCTCTATCGCGAGGGGCTGGAGCGCGGCCTGCTGATGGTGGTCGGCAACAATGTCGGCTATTTCGGCCCCTACGAGCGGGTCTGGCGCGGCCTGGGCGACGACACCGACCACTGGACCGGCTGCGCCGCAGGCCAGGGCGGCATCGGCATCGAGGCCGACGGCACGATCAAGGGCTGCCCGTCCCTGGCCACCACGCTCTACGCCGCCGGCAACGTGCGCGAGATGAGCATCGAGGACATCTGGCGCTACAGCGAGAAGATGGCCTTCGGCCGCGTGCGCGACGTCGAGGAGCTCTATGGCTACTGCCGCACCTGCTACTACGCCGACGTCTGCCGGGCAGGCTGCACCTGGACCTCGGAGTCGCTGCTGGGCAAGCGCGGCGACAATCCCTACTGCCATCACCGGGTGCTCGACCTGGCCAAGCATGGCTGGCGCGAGCGGGTGACCAAGATCAAGGACGCCCCGCCCGACAGCTTCGCCGTCGGCGAGTTCGCCCTGGTGCGCGAACCGATCCCCGGCGCCCAGACCGTCCCCCTGCCCGTTCGCGACCCGGCCGCCGTGCACGTGCATCATCGCGAGCGCTCGGAAGCCGGCGGCGCCCTGCCGCCCAGGCTGACGGTCTGCCGTTCCTGCGACCAGTACGTCTGGCCCCACGAAACCGACTGCCCCCACTGCGCCGCCGACATCGCACTGGTCGAACGCCAGCACGCCGAAGCGGCCGAACGCCGCCGCTCCCTGATCGAGCAGGCCCAGCGGCTGTTGTCGGGGATCCGGGAAGGCGCCTGATCCCTCTCCCCTTGCGGGAGAGGTGCGCTGAACGCCCCTCCTCCCGTAAAATCCCCGCGAAAGCGGGGACCCAGGCTTTTTCTGAAACGCGCAGCCTGTTCCCTCTCCCCTTGCGGGAGAGGGTGGCCTCCCAAAGGGAGGTCGGGTGAGGGGTCTCTCAAAACTGAAAGCTGCGTGCAGCGGTCAGGCTGGGTGATGCGTCTCAAGTTTGAGAGACCCCTCATCCGACGGCCTTCAGCCGCCACCTTCTCCCGCAAGGGGAGAAGGATCGCGGACGGGGATAGACGAAACTCAATCCCCGGCGACTGCCCCAAAGACCTTAACCAAACCAACCCCTTACAACTTTCTCACCGCTCTGGATCAGACGCGCTCAAACCACCCGCATAATAACCCCGTCTCGCCGCACCGAAGGGGCGCGCGGCCAGCGACCATGCGGCGGCGGGATGCGATCGAGCGGGACTGGGGCGGATTGGGAAGATCCGTCGCGTCCGGGGACCTGGCGCTGGCCAGACCCGCCCGCCGTCGGCTTGGGCGAGGATTACAGAGCACCCCTCTCCTCGTCGCCGTCCAAACGGGAAACCCGGCGGATGGTCCTGGTAAGGCGTTAAGAGCGCCGCCGCCCGGGAAGCCGGCAGTCCAACGACCGCGCGGAGCGCCTAGGCTTCGTCGAAACGGTATCTGTCTACACACCTCCGGGCGTCGCCCGGGCGCTCCGCTCCCCTTCGATCAACTCGCAGCGAAAGCGCGGGGTCGAAAACCCGTTCCCTCTCCCCTTGCGGGAGAGGGTGGCCTCCCAAAGGGAGGTCGGGTGAGGGGTCTCTCAAACCTCAACACCGCGTGCAGCGGTCAGGCCGGGTGAAGCGTCCCATGTTTGAGAGACCCCTCATCCGACGCCTATCGGCGCCACCTTCTCCCGCAAGGGGAGAAGGACGAGCTAAATCACCGCCCCTTGGCGCACGCCGTCCTGGCCAGGTCATAGGCCGCGAAACCCTGCTCCTTGCCGGCGGCGTCGCGCATGACGATGCTCCAGGACAGCTTGTCGGCCTTGTGGCTCCAGCGATTGACGAAGCTGGAGCGGCCGTAGGGATAGGCCATCTCGAAGCCGTCGGCGGCGACCGCGCCCGTCCCCAGCGAAGCCCCGTCGCCGCCGAAGCTGTCGGCCCACAGGCCGACGATCGCGGCCGGCTCGCCCGCCTTGGTCGTGCGGCCGCCGAACAGCAGGTGGGCGGCGTAGGCGTCGGCCGGGTCGGCCTTGGCGTGGCTGTCGGCCTCGACCAGCATCATCGCATCGCCCGCCACGGGCTTGACGGCCAGGGCGATGGTCACGGGTTTGCCCATCACCGCCCCCTCGCCGCTCCAGCAACCCGCCAGGGCCTTCACCTCGGCCGGCGGGCCGACGGCCGGCTCTTCAGCCATGGCGACGCCGCTCGAAAGCGCCGAACACAGCGCCCCAGACAGCGCCCAAGACAGCGCCAAGACCGGAACCGAAACTCTCATGCTGCTACCCCTCATCCGCCGGCCCCCGCCGGCGCGCTCGCGCCTGGATGGCAGATTCTCGCGCCCTGTCGCCACGGCGACGATCAAATCCTTGAACCGCAACCGCCGGCGCTCTTAAACGAGGCGTTCCTTCCCGTGTTCACGAGTCCCGCCGCCATGGACGAAAAGACCCGCCTGATCCGTTCGGGCCTGCAGGCCCAGTCGCTGGCGCGGACCGTCAACCCGCCGATCCAGCGCGGCTCGACCGTGCTGCTGCCCAACGCCGCCTCGCTGTACGACGACAGCCAGCTGACCTACGGCATCACCGGCCTGTCCTCGCCCGCCGCCCTGCAGGCGGCCCTGGCCGAGCTGGAAGGCTCGCCGGACGTGACGCTGTACCCCTCGGGCCTGGCGGCGATCACCGGGGCGATGATGGCGGTGCTGAAGGCCGGCGACGACGTGCTAGTGGTCGACAGCGCCTACAAGCCCACCCGCCGGTTCTGCGACCGCTTCCTCACCCGCTTCGGCGTCACCACCCGCTATTACGACCCCGCTCTGGACGCCGACGCCCTGATCGCCCTGGCCGGCCCGAAGACCCGGCTGATCCTGCTGGAGGCCCCTGGCTCCCTGACCTTCGAGATGCAGGACGTGCCGGCCATCGCTGCGGCCGCCAATGCGCGCGGGATCCTGACCCTGATCGACAACACCTGGGGCGCGGGCCTGCTGTTCAAGCCGCTGGCCCACGGGGTGACGATCAGCGTCCAGGCCCTGACCAAATATGTCGGCGGTCACTCCGACTGCTTCATGGGCAGCGCCACGACCATGGACCCGGTGATCGGCGACGAACTGGGCAACGCCATGTGGGACGTCGGCTGGTCGGTGTCGCCCGACGACGCCTACGCCATGCTGCGCGGCCTGCGCACCTTGGCCACGCGGATGCCGCGCCACGAGCAGAACGGCCTGGCCGTGGCCCGCTGGCTGCAACAGCGGCCGGAGGTCGCCCGCGTGCTGCACCCGGCCCTGCCCGAGGATCCCGGCCACGCGATCTGGAAGCGCGACTTCGGCGGCGCCTGCGGCCTGTTCGGCGTGGTGCTGAAGCCAGCCTCGCAGAAGTCGGTGCACGCCTTCCTCGACGCCCTGACCCTGTTCGGCCTCGGCTTCTCCTGGGGCGGCTTCGAGAGCCTGGCGATCCACTGCGACCCGCAGCTGAAGAGCCGCTCGACGCCGCTGAACCTGGAAGGACCGCTGCTGCGCCTGCACATCGGGCTGGAGGATCCGTCCGACCTGATCGCCGACCTGGAACGCGGCTTCGCGGCGCTGAAGGCGGCCTGACGGGAGCGCGGATCCGTCCGCGCACCGCTTGTTTTCCGCATCGCAACAATTGCCGCAGCTTCGCCGCAAACAAGGCGCGACTGCGGCCAAATCGCTGAATCTGCTGTTCGTTTCAGCAGATCGACAGCTTGGCCACGGTTCGCGAAACGTGACCGTGGTTATATTTCCTTCGCATCGCAACCCATTGCCTGGGTGAGGGTTCTTCGCGCGAAAGGACCCTCGATGGACATACGCCTCGCCGACCGGCTTCCGCCTTGCAACATTCCCCACGAGGCGACGCCGGACGCCTGGCTGCCGCAGGAAACCGAACTCGACATGCCCGTGCGGCCGCTGTCGGCGCCGGCCTCCAGGCGACGGCTGGCGCGCTCTCGTCAGCGGCGGCGGCTGGCTCTGGGCGCCTTCACCCTGCTGTCCTTCGGCTTTGGCCTGACGACCATGCTGGACGCCTTCGTCGGCGGCGGCGTCACCCCGCTGGAATGGATCGACGCGCTGCTGGTCGCGGCCCTGCTGGCCTGGACCGGCTTCTCCTGCGCCGCGGCCCTGGGCGGCTTCCAACTGGCGCTGAACCCCGACAGCTGGGAGCGGCGGCTGGACGATCCGCCGCCGCACCTGCGCAAGCGGGTCGCCCTGCTGGCGCCGATCTACAACGAGGACGTGGCCGCCGTGTTCGCCCGCATAGAGGCCATGCGCGCCGATCTCGACCGCGAGCGGCTGTCCTCGACCTTCGACGTCTTCGTGCTGAGCGACACCCGCGACCCGGACATCGCCGAGGCCGAGCATCGCGCGGTGCTCGCCGCCCGCGCCGGCCCCTCGCCCACCCGCCTCTATTACCGGCGCCGCGAGGCCAACATCGACCGCAAGACCGGCAACCTCGCCGACTGGGTCCGCCGGTTCGGCGGGGCCTACGAATGCATGGCGGTGCTCGACGCCGACAGCCTGATGAGCGCCCGCTCGCTGCGCCGCATGGCCGGGGCCATGGAAACCGACCCGACGCTGGGCGTCCTCCAGGCCGGCTCGACGATCGTCGGCCGCAACACCCTGTTTGGCCGGGCCGAGCAGTTCGCCGCCTGGGCCTACGGACCGCTGGCGACCTGGGCGCTGGCCTGGTGGAGCGGGGCCGAGGCCAACTATTTCGGCCACAACGCCATGATCCGCACTCGGGCCTTCGCCGAGTGCTGCGGCCTGCCGCACCTGCCGGGCAAGGCGCCGTTCGGCGGCGCGATCCTCAGTCATGACTTCGTCGAGGCGGCCCTGCTGCGCCGGGGCGGCTGGGCCGTGCGCATGGCCCCGACGCTGGAGGACGTGCACGAGGAGGCGCCGCCCACCCTGTCCGACATGCTGGTGCGCGACCGCCGCTGGAGCCAGGGCAACCTGCAGCACCTGGGCATCCTCGGCGTGAAGGGCCTGCATCCGGTCAGCCGCCTGCACCTGCTGCGCGGCGCCCTGGCCTACGCCCTGGCCCCCGTCTGGCTGCTGCTGGTGGTGCTGAGCGCCCTACTGGCCGCCTTCCCCTTCCTGGGCGGCGCACAGGAGGAACTCTTTCTCGAAGAAGGCGCCGGCGCGGCCTTCGCCGTGTCGCTGGGCTTCCTGGCCGTCCCCAAGCTGCTGGCCGTCGTTCTCGCCTGCATGGAGGGCCGCGCCGACGGCTTCGGCGGCGCCCGTCGCCTGTGGGCTTCGGTGGCCCTGGAGACCGTGCACTCGACCCTGACGGCGCCGACGGTGCTGTTCGGCCACGCCCGCTGCCTGCTCGACATCCTGGCCGGCCGCGACTCCGGCTGGGCCGCCCAGCGTCGTGACGTCGACAAGATGTCCTGGCGCGAAGCCTTGAAACGGCATGCGCCGGAGATGGTCGCGGGCCTCGCGCTGCTGGTCTGCGCGGCGATCGCCGGCCCGTCGCTGGGGATCTGGATCCTGCCGGCCGCCGTGGGTCTGCTGATCGCGCCGGCCGCGTCGGTGCTGACCGGCAGCGCCCGCTGGGGCGTGGCCCTGCGCAAGCGGGGCCTGCTGGTCGCGCCGTGCGAACAGTCGCCCTCCCGCCTGCTGCGCGAGGCTTATGGCCGTGCGGCCGGCCCGCAGCCGCGTCGCCGCGAGGACGAGGAAGAGGCCGCGGCCGCGATGGCGGCGGCCTGACACTTCAGGCCCGGATCGCCTCTGCTTCGATCTGAGCCAGCTCGGGCGTCCAGCGCAGGTCCTGGGCGCGGCGAGCGACGGCGCCGATGACGATCAGCACAGGCCCGCCGGTTCCGCCGGCCAGCAGTTGCGGCAGCGTGTCGAGACGACCCGTACGCAGGGCCGCGGCCGGATCGCCGGCCCGCTCGACGACCAGCGCCGGGGTGCTGGGCGAACGACCGGCCGCGATCAGGCGGCGGCCAAGTTCGGCGGCGGCTTCCCCGCCCATATAGACCGCGACCGTGGCCTCGGGATCCGAAGCGGCGGCCCAGTCTTCGATCACGTCGCCGCTGCCGACACGGGCCGTGGTGAAAATCACCCGACGGGCCTCGCCGCGATGGGTGAGCGGAAAATTGAACTGAGCGGCGGCGGCGCTGGCGGCGGTGACGCCGGGCACCACCTCGACGCACACGCCATGCGCACGAAGAAACTCGGCCTCCTCGCCCACCCGGCCGAACACCGACGGATCGCCGCCCTTCAGCCGCACCACGCGCAGGCCGCGACGGGACAGGCGCAGCATCAGGCGGTTGATCGCCTCCTGCTTCATGCTGGGCCGGCCCGAGCGCTTGCCGGTGAGGATCCGCACGCAGCCGGCCGGCGCCAGGGCGATGGCCTCGTCCGAGACCAGGGCGTCATAGAGCAGCGCCTGGGCGCCCTCGACCGCACGGGCCGCACGCAGGGTCATCAGGTCCACCGGACCCGGACCAGCGCCGACGAGCAGAACGTCTCCCAGCGACACGTCACGCATCGGCGGTCTCCTTGGCCTTGAGGGAAGCAGCGGCGGCGATCATCCGGGCGATCTCCGGACGGCACGAGCCGCAATTGGTGCCGGCGCCAGTGGCCGCGCCGACCGCATCGGCGGTGGCCGCACCGGCCGCGATGGCGGCGTCGACGACCTTGGCGCCGACCTTCAGGCAGGCGCAGACCATCGGGCCCTTGTCGACCGGCGCGCCGGGCGGACGGCCGATCAGCAGCGACGATCGATCCTGCGCGGACAGCTGGTCCAGCGCGAACAGGTCGGCCAGCCAGTCGCGCGGCGGCAGGCGGCCAGCGGCGGTCTGGAACAGCACGGCGACCAGCCTGCCGTCCTCGATCCAGGCTTCACGGCGCGAACCGGCGCCGGCGTCCTCGAACACCGTGGTCTCGCCCGTCAGGCCCTTGGTCAGGCGCTTGCGCAAGGCCTCACGCTCGGAGGCGTCGCCCCGACCGGCGAACTCGTGCAGCTGGGCGGCGTCCTGCGGGATGCGCCGCCAGACCAGATCGAGATTGGCCGGGGCTGCGACGCTGTCGCGGGTCAGGAAGAAGCCCTTCCAGGTCTCGCGATAGGGCCGCGCCCGGGCCGGGGTGTGCTTGAACTCCGGCTGGCCGGAGGTGGGATCAAGGTTCGGCGCGATCAGGTGGTTGGACTTGCCCGACGGCGCGAAGGCGTCTGTCCAGTGCATCGGCATGAACAGGCCGCCGGGCCGCTGGCGGTCGGTGACCTTGGCCAGGGCGACGGCCTCGCCGCGCACGGTTGAGACGCGCGTCAGGGCGCCATCCTTGATCCCGGCGGCCTCGGCGTCGTGCGGGTGGATCTCGACGAAGGGCTCGGGGGCGTGGCGGCAGAGGTCGGGGGCCAGGCCCGTGCGGGTCATGGTGTGCCACTGGTCGCGGATGCGACCGGTGTTGAGCGACATCGGATAGGCGTCGCTGACAGCATCGGCCGGCCCCTTGGGACGGACCGGAACCATCCGGCCGCGAGCGTCAGGCGTCTGGAAGCGGCCGTCGTCGAACAGGCGCGGCGTCCCCTGCCCGGTCATACGGACCGGCCATTGGATCGGCGTCATGGCCGCGTAGTCGTCGGGGGTCATGGCGGCCATGCCCGTCAGGTCGAGCAGGCGCGAGCCCTTATTCTCATAGGCCGTCAGGCGCGCCCATTCGCGGAAGATCGAGGCCTGCGAAGGCCAGCCGAAGCCGTCGAAGCCCATGCCCTGGGCGACGTCGGCCATGATCCGCCAGTCGGCGCGGGCCTGGCCGGGCGCGGGGAACAGGGCCCGCTGGCGCGAGATGCGGCGCTCGGAATTGGTGACCGTGCCGTCCTTCTCGGCCCACGCCAAGGCCGGCAGCTTCACATGGGCGTAGGCCGTGGTGTCGGTCTCGACGCAGTCGGAGACGACGACGAACGGGCACGTCTCCAGCGCTTCGCGCACCGCGCCGGCGTCCGGCAGGCTGACGGCGGGGTTGGTCGCCATCACCCAGATCGCCTTGATCTTGCCCGACCGCACGGCCTCGAACATCTCGACGGCCTTGAGGCCCGGCGCGCGGGCGGTGTTGGGCGCGCCCCAGAAGCGGGCGACGCGGTCGCGGTCCTCGGCTGCGAAGTCCATGTGGCCGGCCAGGGTGTTGGCCATGCCGCCCGTCTCGCGCCCGCCCATGGCGTTGGGCTGGCCGGTGATCGAGAACGGGCAGGCGCCCGGCTTGCCGATCCGGCCGGTGGCCAGATGGGTGTTGATGATCGCCAGCCCCTTGGCGACGCCCTGGGCCGACTGGTTGGAGCCCATCGAGAACAGGCTGACCGTCTTCGGGTGGGCGGCGAACAGGTCGTAGAAGGCCAGCAGGTCCTCGATCGCCAGGCCGCAGTCGGCGGCGACGGCGGCGGGCGACTGGTCGTCCTGGGCCAGAGCCTCGCGGACGGCGTCGAAGCCGTTCACGTGCTCGCGGATGTAGTCGAGGTCGAGGTGGCCGCGACGGTCGAGTTCGGCCAGCAGGCCGTTCCACAGCCGCACGTCGCTCTGCGGCGCCAGGGCCAGGTGAAGGTCGGCGCCCTCGGCGGTGTCGGTGCGGCGCGGGTCGATGACCACATGCTTCTGGCCGCGAGCCTTGGCGGCCTCCAGGCGGCGGAACAGGATCGGATGGGTCCAGGCGGCGTTGTGGCCGGCGAAGACCACCAGATCGGCCTCGTCGAGATCCTCGTAGCAGCCGGGCACCAGGTCGGCGCCGAAGGCCTGCTTGTGGGCGGCCACGGCCGAGGCCATGCAGAGACGGCTGTTGGTGTCGATGTTGCCCGAGCCGATGAAGCCCTTCATCAGCTTGTTGGCGACGTAGTAGTCCTCGGTCAGCAACTGGCCGGAGACGTAGAAGGCGACGCTGTCGCGGCCGTGGCGGGCGATGGTGTCGCGAAAGCGCTTGGCGATCAGCGCCGTGGCCTCGCCCCAGCTGGCGACACGGCCGTTGATCGTCGGCTCCAGCAAGCGCCCCTGGAGACCGACCGTGGCCCCGAGGGCCGAGCCCTTGGAGCACAGCCGTCCCTTGTTGGCCGGGTGGGCGGTGTCGCCCGACACCGCCAACGTCCTGCCGCCGCCCGCCGCTCCTGCAACGCCGCAACCGACGCCGCAATACGGGCAGGTGGTCCTGACGGTCGCGATGACGCCGGAGCCGTCGGCCATGGCGTCAGTCCGCCATCACCGGCTGGGCCAGCAGGACGCGGCCGTCCTGCACCCGCACCGGCACCACGGGCGTGCAGCCCTTGCCGGCGTCGGCGCCGGTGGGGTGGCCGGTCTTCAGGTCGATGACCCAGCTGTGCAGCGGACAGGTCACGCCGTGGCCGTGGACGATGCCTTGGCTGAGCGGTCCGTGCTTGTGCGGGCAGCGGTCGACCAGGGCGAAGACCTGGCCGTCGCTGGTGCGGAACACCGCCACGTCGCCCTGCGCCGTCGCCACCCGACGCGAACCGCGCTCCGGAATGTCGGTGACGGCGCCGACGTCGTGCCAGGCCGGATCGATGTCGAAAGTCTGGATCGTCATTCCGCAGCCATCCCCATCGGAAGCGTCGCCATCGGCTTGAATTCACCGGCCTCGACGCCCTTGCTGGCGCGTTCGGCCCACGGGTCGACCTGGGCGGTCTCCTGCGACTTCACAAAGCGGGCGAAGAGCGCGGCGCGGTTGTCGAGGTCCTCGACCGTGGCGGCATGGATGGCTTCCAGGCCGATGCGGGCCATCCATTTGTAGATCCGCTCCAGGTACCAGCCGCCCTCGCGGTACATCTGCATGACCGCCGAGATCAGCTGGATCGCCTCTTCCTCGGTGGCGACCTTGGTCAGCAGTTGCGTGCCCTGGATGTGCAGGCCGGCGGCGCCGCCGACATGGATCTCATAGCCGCTGTCGACGCAGATCACGCCGATGTCCTTGCAGGTCGATTCCGCGCAGTTGCGGGGGCAACCCGACACGGCCAGCTTGACCTTGGCCGGCGCCCACGAGCCCCACATGAACTTCTCGAGCTTGATGCCGAGGCCCGTGGAGTCCTGGGTGCCGAACCGGCACCAGTCGCTGCCGACGCAGGTCTTCACCGTGCGCAGGCCCTTGGCGTAGGCGTGGCCGCTGACCATGCCTGCGGCGTTGAGGTCGGCCCACACCGCCGGCAGGTCGTCCTTCTTGACGCCCAGCAGGTCGATGCGCTGGCCGCCGGTTACCTTCACCGAAGGGATCGCGTACTTGTCGGCGACGTCAGCGATGGCGCGCAGCTCGTCGGGCGTCGTCATGCCGCCCCACATGCGCGGAACGACCGAATAGGTGCCGTCCTTCTGAATGTTGGCGTGGACGCGCTCATTGATGAAGCGCGACTGGCTGTCGTCCTTGTATTCGCCGGGCCAGGCGCACAGCAGGTAGTAGTTCAGGGCCGGACGGCACGAAGCGCAGCCGTCGGGCGTGGTCCATTCCATGGCCTGCATGACGGCGGGCATGGACTTCAGGTCCTGGGCCAGGATCGCCTCGCGCACCACGCCGTGCGGGTGATGCGTACACTTGCACATCGGTTTGGGGCCGGTCTGGGCCTTGAAGCCGTCGCCGAGCGTGGCGCGGATGACCTGCTCGACCAGCGGCGTGCACGAGCCGCACGAGGCCGAGGCCTTGGTGACGGCGCGCACGTCGTCCAGGCTGGTCAGGCCCTGGGTGGTGATGGCGGAAGTGATCGCACCCTTGCAGACGCCGTTGCAGCCGCAGATTTCCTGCGTATCGGGCATGGCCGCAACGGCCGCACTAGGGTCCAGGCCGGACAGACCTTCCGTGATCGCCTGACCGAAGATGATCGTGTCGCGGATGTCGGCGACGTCGGTCCCGGCCCGCATCAGGTCGAAGTACCAGCCTCCGTCGGCGGCGTCGCCGAACAGCACCGCGCCGGCGACCTTGCCGTCCTCGATCACCACGCGTTTGTAGACGCCGCGGCCGGCGTCGCGGAACACGATGTCCTCGCAGCCCTCGCCGCCGGCGAACTTGCCGGCCGAGAACACATCGACGCCCGAGACCTTCAGGCGGGTCGACAGCACCGAGCCGGCATAGGCGCCGGCCCCGTCGGTCAGTTCCTCGGCCAGGGCCCGGCACATGTCCCAGATGGGGGCCACGAGGCCGTAGCAGTTGCCGCGGTGCTCGACGCATTCGCCGACCGAGAACACCGCCGGATCGGAGGTGCGCATGGCGTCGTCGACGATGACGCCCCGATTGACCTGCAGACCAGCGGCTTTAGCCAATGCAGCATTGGGACGGATGCCCACGGCCATCACCAGGATGTCGCAAGGCAGGGTCCGGCCGTCCTTCAGCTTCAGGCCCGTGACCTTGCCGTCCTCGCCGACAATGGCTTCGGAGTGGGCGCCGAGCACGGTCTCGACGCCGCGCTCCAGCAGGGCCTCGCGCAGCAGGTAGCCGGCGCTCTCGTCGAGCTGGCGCTCCATCAGCACGTCCATCAGGTGGACGACGGTGGCGCCCATGCCGCGACGGGCCAGGCCATAGGCGGCTTCCAGGCCCAGCAGGCCGCCGCCGATGACCACGGCGCGGGCGCCGGGCTTGGCCGAGGCGGCGATCATGGCGTCGACGTCGTCGAGGTCGCGGAAGGTCACCACGCCCGACAGGTCGGCGCCCGGCAGCGGCAGGCGGAACGGATCCGAGCCGGTAGCCAGGATCAGCTTGTCGTAGGCGACCTCGAGGCCGCCCTCGGCGATCACCTTGCGGCCTTCCAGATCGACCCCGGTGACCCAGCGGCCGGCATGCAGGGTGATGCCGTTGTCGCGGTACCAGGCCTCGTCGTTGATGACGATGTCGTCGAAGGTCTTCTCGCCCGCCAGCACCGGCGACAGCATGATGCGGTTGTAGTTGACCCGCGGCTCGGCGCCGAAGATCGAGATCTCGTAGCGCGAGGGATCGCGCTTGAGGATCTCTTCGACCGCCCGGCACCCGGCCATGCCGTTGCCGATGACGACCAGCTTTTCCTTGGTCATGACTTTGCTCACTTGGAAAAGAGGATCAGACGCGAACCGGAGCGGCTTCGGCGCCGTGCAGGGTCGGCCAGACGGCGCGCCAGCGGGCCTTGAGGCCGTGCAGGGCGAAGAGCGCGAACAGCGCCAGGAGCGCGAAGCCGAGGAAGCCGATCTGGTAGTCGCCGGTCAGCTTCTTGGCGAGGCCGAGGGTCGAGGCCAGGTAGAAGCCGCCAATGCCGCCGGTCATGCCGATCAGGCCGGTCATGACGCCGATCTCCTTGCGGAAGCGCTGCGGGGCCAGCTGGAACACCGCGCCGTTGCCGGCGCCGAGGGCCAGCATCGAGAACATCAGCACCGCCAGGGCCAGCCAGTGCGAGGGCAGCTTGAAGCTGGCTACTGCCAGGCCGAAGGCGGCCAGGGCGTAGACGACGGTCAGGGTGCGCACGCCGCCGAAGCGGTCGGCCAGGCCGCCGCCGACCGGGCGGATGAATGAGCCGGCGAAGACGCAGGCGGCGGTGAAGAAGCCGGCGATCACCGGATCCAGGCCGTATTCGGCGTTGAAGTAGATGGTCAGCGACGAGGCCAGACCGACGAAGCCGCCGAAGGTGACGCCGTAGAGCAGCATCAGCCACCAGGCGTCAGGAACCTTCAGGACATCGAGATATTCGGCCAGCTTCTTGGGCGCGGGCTGCTCGGGAGCGTCCTTGGCCAGCAGCATGTAGACGACGAAAGCCACAGCGAGAGGGATCGCGGCCAGGCCGATGACGTTCTGCCAGCCGAAGGTCTTGGCCAGCATCGGCGCGAACAGGGCGGCCAGGGCGGTGCCCGAGTTGCCGGCGCCGGCGATGCCCAGGGCCAGGCCCTGGTGCTCCTGCGGATACCAGCGCGACGCCAGCGGCAGGGCGACGGCGAAGGAGGCGCCGGCCACGCCCAGGATCACGCCCAGGGCCAGGACCTGATTGTAGTTGTGCACGCCCAGCAGCCAGGCCGTGACCAGACCGCCCAGCACGATCAGCTGGCCGAACATGCCGGTCTTCTTGGGACCGATGCGATCGACCAGGATGCCGTTGACAAGGCGCAGCAGAGCGCCGGCCAGCACGGGGATGGCGACCATCAGACCCTTCTGGGCCGGGTCGAGCCCGAAATCCTTGGCTATGGCCACGCCCAGCGGGCCCAGGATCACCCAGACCATGAACGACAGGTCGAAATAGAGGAACGCGGCGAACAGGGTCGGCGTATGGCCGGCCTTGAGGAAGTCACGAGAGATCATGATGCGCCTCGGAGTGTTGCGTGTCTGCGAGAGCGAGGCGTCGTCGCCTCGTCGGGTGACCGCATCCGAGCGGTCGTCTCTGGCAGCCACGGACGCCGTTGTCCGAAGGCTTGAACTAACAGAACAACGGTCCGGGGACGGATGTCACCAACCGAAGAGGCGCCGCCCTGCACAACGTCGCCACAGCATGATTGCTCAGCAAAAGGGCGCCGATGGCGCCCAGGCATTGTGCAGATGCGAGAGACGAAAGCGCCTCAGGCGCGAGCGCGGCCGATCGAAAACCCAGCGGCGTAACGGCCGGCGAGCGTGGAATCGAAGGCCGGCCCCTCGAACAGCGGCGCCAGCTCCGGCGGGCCGTCGTCGAACACCTGGGCGGGATCGACGACAGGACCCGCGGTCAGGGCTGCGGCGCGGAACATGTCCGGGCGATAGACCGCGTCGGCCGCCGCCTCGAGATCGATGTCGACCGCGACCTGCCCCCAGCGCACCATCTGCGACAGGAACCACAGGGCGTGCTCACGGCGCGGCAGGCCCGCGCCGTCGCGATGGAAGACGATCTCGTCGTTCAGCGCGCGGGCCAGGGCTTCGGGCGCGACGCCGACGTGGTCCGGGCGGGCCAGCAGGTCGATCAGGTCCTGCCGGTTGGCGGGATCGTCCGCCCAGGCCGAGGCGCGGATCATCGCCCGCAGGGCGGCGCGCAGTTCGTCGGGATAGTGGTGAGCCCAGGCCTCGGTGACGCCGAACACCTTGTCAGGACCACCCGGCCAGAAGGCCGAGGCCGTGATCAGCACCTCGCCCAGGCCTTCGAGCACGGCCACGGCGTTCCAAGGCGCGCCCACGCAGAAGCCGTCGATGTCGCCGGCCCGCATCTGCTCGACCATGCGAGGCGGCGGGGTGACAACCAGGCGCACGTCACGGTCCGGGTCGATCCCGGCCTGCGCCAGCCAGTAGCGCAGCTCGTAATTGTGCATCGAATAGGGGAACACGACCGCGAAGGTCAGGGGCGACAGCCCCTGCCCCGCCCGTTCGGCGATCACCCGGGCCAGGGCCCGGGCCGAGATCGGCTGCTCGGCCATGGCCTCCGGATCAGCCGCGCGCATGGCGTCCGCCAGGGCGGTCGAGACGGTGATGGCGCTGCCGTTGCGGTTCAGGGCCATGGGGGCGATCAGCGACGGGCCGACGTCGAGCGTCAGACCGCCGGTCGCGCCGGCCGCGGCGGCCAGGGCCATGGGCGCCAGCATGTGGGCGCCGTCCAGCGCGCCGACGGCGACCTTGTCGCGGATCGTCGCCCACGAGGCCTCTCGGCTCAGAGAAACGTCGAGCCCTTCCTCGGTGAAGAAGCCGAGGGACTTGGCCACCACCAGCGGCGCGCAGTCGGTCAGAGGAATGAAGCCCAGCTTCAGATCGGCGAGCCCGCTCAAGAGGCGTCCCCCTTCAACACTCCCGCGAAAGCCAGCAGGTCGGCCGCGATCGCGCCGATGGGCTTGCCGCGGTCCATGGCCAGCTTGCGCAGCAGGCGATAGGCGCCGTCCTCGTCCAGCCCACGCTCCTTCATCAAGAGGCCCTTGGCCCGCTCGACCGTCTTGCGGGCCTCCAGGTCGGCCTTCACCTTGGCGAGGTCCCCGCGCAATTGCTGGGTCAAGGCGAAGCGGCTCATGGCCACGTCGAGAATCGGCCGGACGCGCGCCGGCGCCAGGCCGTCGACGACATAGGCCGCCACGCCGGCCCGCACGGCCTGTTCGGCCAGGCCCGGCTCGGAGCGGTCGACGAACATCACCACGGGACGCGGATTGGCCTGGCTGGCCTCACGCAGGCTTTCCAGCGTGTCGCGATCGGGACTTTCGGCGGCGATCACCACCACGTCGGGCGCGAACTCGATCGCTTCGCGCTCGTCGAAGCGGGCCGAACGACGGACCTCCAGCGGGTGCACGCCCTCCAGCCCTTCGGCCACCAAGGCGGCGCGGGCCGGATCCGGATCGATGACGAGAACGCGCATGGCTATCGCCCTAAGGACCGCGACGGCGCGGGGGGAGCGTTTTGCGCCCATGGCCATGCTTGTACATAGTTCCGCTCAAGCATGAGGCGCCGTTGCATAGTGCTAGTGCAGATCAGGCCCGCCGCCTCTGCGACCAAGGGTGGCGCCGGCCTAATCGACAGCCAGGATCACGTCCGACGGCGCGATCAGCGCGTGGACGCCAGCGCCGGATTCGAAAGCCCCGGCGAGGTCCCGCGCGACCGTGGCGACCAGGGTCTTGCCCTCGGCCAGGGCGACGACGATCTCGCTGGCCGCCTCGCCGTCCTCGCGGTCGAGAACGACGCCCGACAGCCGGTTGTCGCCGGACGCGGCGGGCGGCTCGGCGGTCAGGCGTACGAAGCTCGACTTGATCAGGGCTACGGCGGGCCGCCCCACGGCCAGGCCCAGCTCCTCGGCGCTGCGGCGGGTGATCACCGAGGCGATCTCCAAGCCGCCGCCCAAGGCCAGACGAACCTCGACCGTGACGCCGGCCGGGGCCAGAGCCACGACGGTTCCGCGCAGCGCGTTGCGGGCGCTGGTGCGCAGACCCAGGCTCCAGAAGAGGTCGGCGCCGTCTTCCGACGCCAGACCCGCCTCTAGCCGCAAAAGAGCCGCCCCGACCTCGCGCTCCATATCTCGGAAGGCCTTGATGACCGCATGGCCCCGCGCGGTGACCTGGGCCGCGCCGCCGGACTTGCCACCGGCGCTGGCGGCGATCAGCGGCGCGTCGAACAGGTTGTTCAGCGCCTGCACGGCGTCCCAGGCGCCCTTGTAGCTGAGGCCCAGGCGCTTGGCGGCGGCGCTGATCGAGCCGAGCTCGGCCACCGCCTCGACCAGGGCGATGCGCTCCAGGCCGACACGGGCCAGGGCCCCGCGCCGCAGGATCAGGCTGGCGCTGAGATCGCTCGCTTCGCTCATCGAGACGCCTTTCGACTCCGTTCGCCCGCTTGTCGCCCGGCTGGCCTCGAAAAAACAGCCTGACAGTCGGCGAAAGCTCGTTATGTACTCGCGATGCATAACCGCCGAACCGAGCCGCCGATGCCCTTCGCCCGCCGCCCCCTGCTCGCCGCCATCGTGGCCGGAGCGCTGTCGCTGGTCGCCGGGGCGGCCTTCGCGGGCGAGACCAAGGTGGCGGTGGCCGCCAACTTCACCGAGCCGGCCAAGGCCATCGCCGAGAAGTTCGAGAAGGCCACGGGCCACAAGGCGACGCTGAGCTTCGGCTCGTCTGGCCAGTTCTACGCCCAGATCGCCAACGGCGCGCCCTACGAGGTCTTCCTGTCGGCCGACGTCGAGCGGCCGCAGAAGGCCGAGGCAGAAGGCCTGGCCGTTCCCGGTTCGCGCTTCACCTACGCCACCGGTCGTCTCGTCCTGTGGAGCAAGATCCCAGGCCTGGTCGACGGCAAGGGCGCGGTGCTGGCCAAGGGCAATTTCCAGAAGCTGTCGATCGCCGACCCGAAGGCCGCGCCCTACGGCCTGGCGGCGGTCGAGACGCTGACCAAACTCAAGCTGCAAGACGCCCTGAAGCCGAAGATCGTCACCGGTTCGTCGATCACCCAGGCCTACCAGTACGTCCAGACCGGCGCGGCGGAGCTGGGCTTCGTGGCTCTGTCGCAGGTGATCGACGACAAGGGCGGCTCGCGCTGGGTGGTGCCCAAGGCCGACCACACCCCGATCGATCAGCAGGCGGTCCTCCTGAAGACCGGTGCGGACAGCGAGGCGGCCAAGGCGTTCCTGGCCTTCCTGAAGGGCCGCGAGGCCAAGGCGATCATCCGCCGCTACGGCTACGAGGTGCGCTGACGGCCATGGCCGAGGTCGTCTGGCTGACCCTGAAGCTGGCCACGGTCGTCACCGTGCTGCTGCTGGTGCTGGCCACGCCCCTGGCCTGGTGGCTGGCGCGGGGCCGTTCGGTGCTGAAGCCGGTGGTCGGGGCGCTGGTCGCCCTGCCGATCGTACTGCCGCCGACGGTGCTGGGCTTCTATCTGCTGATCGCCCTGGGGCCAAAGAGCCCGCTGATGCTCCTGCTGGCGCCGTTCGGGGTGCGGACCCTGGCCTTCACCTTCGAGGGCTTGGTGATCGGCTCGCTGGTCTATTCCCTGCCCTTCGCCGTGCAGCCGCTGCGCAACGCCTTCCTGGCGATCGGCGACGAGCCGCTGGAGGCCGCCGCGACCCTGGGCGCGGGCAAGGCGGCGACCTTCTGGCGCGTGGCCCTGCCGCTGGCCCTGCCCGGCTACGCCGTCGCGGCCCTGCTGGCCTTCGCCCACACGATCGGCGAATTCGGGGTGGTGATGATGCTGGGCGGCGGCATCCCGGGCGAGACTGAAGTGCTGTCGATCGAGATCTACCGCCTGGTCGAGAGCCTGGAATGGGACAAGGCTCACCAGCTTTCGGCCCTGCTGCTGGCCTTCGGCTTCCTGGCGGCGCTGACCCTGCTGCTGCTGGAGCGGCGACGGAGCGCTCCGGCCTGAACGGGCGTTTCCCTATTTGGCACGCGGACGCTGGGCGGCCGCCCTGCCTGTGCTATTGACGCGCCTTCGCCCCCTCTCGGCCCGCCTTCGAGTTCCATCGCGCATGTCCGACCCCGCCGCTCCGAACACCGGTTCCGACGACGACGCCCCCAAGGTCGAGGAGACCGTGGAAGCGGTCGCTCCCGAAATGGAAGAGGTCGAGGCGCCGCCCGCGGCGGAAGCGCCCGCCCCGGCCCCGCGCGTTCCGATCTGGAAGCAGCGGCCGTGGCAGATCGGCGCCGGCGTCTTTGTGCTGGCCATCGTCGCGGTCGTGACCTGGCTGTTGTGGTCGCTGCCGCTGGGCCGGGCCCTGGAGCCGGCCAGCAACCCAACCATGGTGCTGATGGCCTCGGACGGCACGCCGATCGCCCGGCGCGGCTCGTACAAGGAGGCTCCGATCGAGGCCTCGAAGCTGCCGGCCTATGTGCCCGGTGCCTTCATCGCCATCGAGGACCGCCGCTTCTACAAGCACATGGGCATCGACCCGAAGGCGATCGCCCGCGCCGTCGGCGCCAACGCCAAGGCCGGCGGGGTGTCCGAGGGCGGTTCGACGATCACCCAGCAGCTGGCCAAGAACGCCTTCCTCAGCAACGACCGCAACCTGCGCCGCAAGGCTCAGGAGGCGTTGATCGCCCTGTGGCTGGAGGCGCGGCTCTCGAAGGAAGAGATCCTGTCGCGCTACCTGTCGGCGGTCTATTTCGGCGAAGGCGCGTTCGGGCTGCGGGCCGCGGCCCGGCACTATTTCGACACCACGCCCGAGAAGCTCAGCGTCGGCCAGGCCGCCATGCTGGCCGGCATGGTCAAGGCCCCCTCGCGCCTGGCCCCCACCGAGAACTTCGAAGGCGCCCGCGAGCGGATGGACGTGGTGCTGGGCGCCATGGTCGAGACCGAGGTGATCACGCAGGCCCAGGCCGACAAGGCCAAGCGCGACATCCGCCCGATCCCGCCGCGCGACAAGCTGCCGACCGGTTCCTACTTCGCCGACTGGGTGTTCCCGCAGGCCCGCGCCGCCTACGACGCCCGCTACGGCGAGACCATCGTCAAGACGACCCTGGACGCCAAGCTGCAGGCCAAGGCCGAGAAGATCCTCAACGACGCCATCGCCCGCGACGGCAAGGTGCTGAACGTCACCCAGGGCGCGATCGTGGCCATGCGCACCGATGGCCGCGTCGTGGCCATGGTCGGCGGCCGCGACTACAAGGCCAGCCAGTTCAACCGCGCCGACGCCGGCCGCCAGCCGGGCAGCGCCTTCAAGCTGTTCGTCTACCTGGCCGCCATCCGCCAGGGCATGACCCCGACCTCGCCGATCCTCGACGCGCCGGTCGACGTGCGCGGCTGGAGCCCGAAGAACCACGAGGGCAAGTACGCCGGCCGCGAAGTGCCGCTGATCACCGCCTTCGCCGGCTCGTCCAACGTGGCCGCCGTGCGCCTGGCCCAGCAGGTCGGCCGCAAGGCCATCGTAGCCACGGCCCGCGACCTCGGCGTCACCGAACCCATCCCCGACGACCTGACCCTGGCGCTGGGCACAGGCCCGATGAGCCTGGTGCAGCTGACCAGCGCCTACGCCGCCATCGCCGCCGGCGAGACTCCGGTCGTCGCCCACGGCCTGGCCGACTGGAAGTCGTCGAAGAAGCCCCGCGCCCTGTCGAAGGCCGAACTGGCCGGCATGCGCGACCTGCTGCGCTCGGCCGTGCACCGCGGCACCGGCGTGGAGGCCGCCATCCCCGGCGCCTTCGGCAAGACCGGCACCACGCAGGGCTATCGCGACGCGATCTTCGTCGGCTATGTCGGCGACCTGGTGATCGGCGTCTGGGTCGGCAACGACGACAACAGCGCCATGAACGGCGTGGTCGGCGGCGGCCTGCCGGCCAAGATCTGGAAGGCCTTCGCCCTGTCGGCCACCGGCGGCGCGCCCAAGCCGGCGCAGGACGACGCCACCACGGCCGCCGAGGACCCGAGCCTGGCCGAACCGCTGCTGGGCCCCGACGGCCTGCCGCTGCCGCCGGAAGCCGCGCCGGTCGAGGGCCAGGCGCCGGTGGATCCGACGGCTCCGGCGCCGCCGGCTCCCGTGCCGGTTCCGGCTCCGGCGACTCCTACCCCGGCCGCCGAGCCGCGCTCCGGAACCCCTCTCCCATAGGGAGACCCGCGCCGCAGGCGTGGGAGGGTGAGGGGTTACGCCGCTGGCGGTACCATCACCCAGCCTCAAAAGAAGAAGGGGTCAGGAACGGCAAACGTCCCTAACCCCTCTCCCTCCCAGGCTATCGCCTGGGCCCCTCCCTCTCCCTATGGGAGAGGGTAGGAACTCGTTCCTCAGTTCAGGTCCAGCACCACCACCGACTTGGCCGGCAGGGTCGCGGTCAGGACGTCGCCCTTGATGGTCGCGCCCTTGAACTCGACCGGCTTGACGGCGTCGGGCTTGTCGAAGGTGTTGCGCGAGGACATTTCCGGGCCGGTCAGGACGCGGCCCTTGGCGGTCTTGGCGGACAGGCCCGTCAGCTTCACCGAGATGGTCGCGGTCTTGTTCGGATCGACATTGGTCAGGGCCAGGTGGACGAGGCCGTCGGTTCCCTTGCCGGCGGTGGCCGTCACGGCCGGGACCGACGACTTGCCGATGGTGTACTGCGGCGCGTCGATCTCGATCGGCAGATAGGTCGCACCCTGGAAGGGCTTGTAGAGGTCGAACACCCAGTAGGTGGGCGTCAGGACCATCTTTTCCTTGTCGGTCAGGATCATCGCCTGCAGCACGTTGACCATCTGGGCGATGGCGGCCAGGCGCACCCGGTCGGCGTGCTTGTGGAAGATGTTGAGGGTCGTGGCGGCCACCATGGCGTCGCGCATGGTGTTCTGCTGGTAGAGGAAGCCCGGCTCGGTGCCCGGCTCGACGTCGTACCAGACGCCCCATTCGTCGACATAGAGGCCGACCTTCTTCTCGGGGTCGTACTTGTCCATGATGGCGCTGTGCTTGGAGACCAGCTCTTCCATCTTCTCGGCCTGGACCAGGGTGTCGCCCCAGGCCTGCTCGTCGAACACGGTGGCCGAGCCCTTCTTGCCCCAGTCGCCGGTCGGGATGACGTAGTAGTGCAGGCTGAGCGCGCCCATGTTCTTGGCCGCGCCCTTCATCAGGACTTCGGTCCAGTTGTAGTCCTGGGCGTTCGGACCCGAGGCCACCTTGACCGGACGGTTGCCGCGCGGCGCGCGGACGAACTCGGCGAAGTTGCGATAGAGGTTGGTGTAGTGCTCGGGCGTCATCTGCCCGCCGCAGCCCCAGTTCTCGTTGCCGACGCCGAAATAGTCGACCTTCCAGGGCTTGTCGCGGCCGTTGGCGCGACGCTCGTTGGCGATGGTCGACTGGGTGGGCGAGGTCAGGTACTCGAGCCACTGGCCCATTTCCTGAGGCGTGCCGGCGCCGACATTGCCCGCGACATAGGTCTTGGTGCCGATCAGTTCGGCGAAGTCCATGAACTCGTGGGTGCCGAAGCTGTTGGGCTCCTCGACGCCGCCCCACAGGACGTTGACGCGGACGGGGCGCTTGTCGCGCGGGCCGATGCCGTCGCGCCAGTGGTAGTCGTCGGCGAAGCAGCCGCCCGGCCAGCGCACGACCGGCACCTTCAGGGCCTTCAGGGCGTCGACCACGTCCTTGCGGTAGCCCTTGATGTTGGGGATCTTGCTGTCCTCGCCGACCCAGACGCCTTCGTAGATGCCGCGGCCCAGGTGCTCGGCGAACTGGCCGTAGACCTCGGGCTGGATGACCGCGCCGGGCTGGTCGGCGCGCAGGGTCCCGCCGACCTTGGTCTGGGCGCCGGCCGCGCCGGCCGCCAGCAGCACCGCGGCGACGCCGCCCATCAGGGCGTGCTTCAGCATCTTCGAGTTCACTTGATTTCTCCCTCTCGTCGCCACGTGGCTCGGTCGCACGGATGTCGACACGGCACGTTGTTATTTGTCTGAGTATACTCGGGCGTACGGAGCGTCAATCGAGGCGGGGCGCCGTGTGGGGGCCAGCAATACAACGACATAGTCAGGCGACGGAGGTTCGGGGCTTGTCGGATGATTGGGCGCACCCTTCTCCCCTTGCGGGAGAAGGTGGCGGCCGAAGGCCGTCGGATGAGGGGTCTCTCAGACTTGAGACGCCTCCGCCCGGCCTGTCCGCCGCTCGCTGTGTTGAGTTCTGAGAGACCCCTCACCCGACCTCCCTCCGGGAGGCCACCCTCTCCCGCAAGGGGAGAGGGAACGGGTGGGCGATCTCACGCGGTGAACCGCTGAGGGTGTGGAGAGGGCGCGGGGCGTCCGGGCCTCGCCCGGATGTGTGAGTTCTAAATACCGTTTCGACGAAGCTCTGACGCCCCGCGCGATCGTTATCCCTCAGGCCGGGGCGCGCGGGCCTCTTCCGCCCTTCACCCCTTCCCCACGCAAGGCTCTCCCGTTCATGCGGCCAGAAGTGCGTCAGGGCGCGAACCCTTGGACGGGCGGGAGCCTATTGGGCGGACCCCCGATGGATGGGTTTACGTCCCCCATCCTCATTTAAGCCTTCAGGCCCGGCTCTCGCCGCTCCTTCAGCCCCGCTCGTTCGCATCGCCGTCGCACGCTTCGGGCCGGATCCTTGCGCCCTCTCCCTGCGACGGGACAGCTCTGATTATGCAGCGGGTTTCAGCGCGTCTGATCCAGAGCGCTGAGAAAGTTGTAAGGGACTGGATTGGTTGGGGTCTCGGGCGCGGTCGCCGGGGATAGACGCTCGCCAATCCCCGTACGCAGACCCCCAACCGTAAAATCCCCGCGAAAGCGGGGACCCAGGCGTTTTATCGTCGAGCGCCTTGGATGGCAGAAAAAACCTGGGTCCCCGCTTTCGCGGGGATTTTACGGGAGAGAGGCAACCCGTCCCCGGATCTAAGCCGGCGCCCGCCGGGAAATCGCCGCGCGGGTGTCGTCCTGGGCGAGGCCGACGAGGCGTTCCATGGCCTGGCGGGCCTGGTCGGCGCGGCCGGCGGCGATGGCGTCGAAGACCTTCCAGTGGTCGGGAATCGGGTCGCGGGCCAGTTCGCGGTCGCGCTGCTTGAAGATGGTGGTCCAGCGCACGGCCGCGCCGATGCTGCTGGACAGGGTGCGCAGCGGTTCGTTGCTGGTGGCCTCGAGCACGGTGTCGTGAAAGTCGCGGTCGGCGGCCCGGCCCGCTTCGGTGGCCAGGGTGTGCTGCTGCATCTGGATCAGCGCCGTGCGCATGCGCTCCAGCTGGTCCTCGTCGCGGCGCTCGGCGGCCAGGGCCGCGGCGGCCGGCTCCACGATCATCCGCAGTTCGTGCAGGCCGGTGAGGAACTCCTCGCTGGGCTCGGCCTCGAAGAACCAGGCCAGGACCTCGGGATCCAGCAGGCTCCAGCGCGAACGCGGGCTGACCCGGGTGCCGGCCTTGGGGCGGCTCTCGACCAGGCCCTTGGCGGCCAGGATGCGGATGGCCTCGCGATAGGCGCTGCGCGAGACGTGCAGCTGGACGCTGGCGTCGATCTCGTTGTTGAGCACGTCGCCCGGCTGGTACTGGCCCGAGACGATGGCGATTCCCAGGGTGCGCGCGATCGACCCGTGGATCCGGCCGGAGAACCCCTCCTCGCGCTCGAACTCGCCGTCCGCGCCCGAACCCTTCGCCTTGCCCACGCCGCCTCCGCTGTCGCCAAACGGCGTCGCCGCCGGTGATGCGGACGACTCTAGCGAGACTAATTGTCTGACGACAAGGAAATTCACCTCGAGGCGAACATTCAGGCGCCGCGACCCCGCCTGGTAAAAGTATGATAAATCAGGTGATAGAACGGTTGGCGACCGATCCGAAGCCCCCTCGCCGGCCGTTCGGCGGACGGTTCGAAGCCCATATATCCGGGTTTGACTTGCCCGCCGCGATCGCTATTTGTCTGACTAATTACAAACGAGAGGATCGACCATGCCCTTGCGGTTCGTGCAGCTGAAGACGCCCGACGGCGCCCGCGCCCTCGCGGCGATCGACGACACGGGCGCGGCCCGCAAGGTCGGCGCCGCCGACACGCTCTACGCCCTGGCCCAGCTGGCCGTCGACAAGGGCGTCAGCCTGGCCGACGCGGCCGCCCCGCTGGGCGAGACGATCGACGTCGCCGCCGCCCTGGCCGAGGGCCGGGTCCTGGCCCCGATCGACCACGCCGACCCCGCCCACCTGGTGATGACCGGCACCGGCCTGACCCACCTGGGCTCGGCCGAGGGCCGCGACAAGATGCACAAGGCCGCCCAGTCAGGCGAGCAACTCACCGACTCGATGCGGATGTTCCTGATGGGCGTCGAGGGCGGCAAGCCCGAGGGCGGCCAGGAAGGCGTGCAGCCGGAATGGTTCTACAAGGGCGACGGCACGCAGCTGGTCGGTCCGGGCCAGGCCCTGACCTCGCCCTCGTTCGCCAAGGACGGCGGCGAGGAGCCCGAGATCGCCGGCGTCTACCTGATCGGCCCCGACGGCACGCCGCACCGCCTGGGCTTCTGCCTGGCCAACGAGTTCTCCGACCACGTGATCGAGCGCGGCAACTATCTGTGGCTGGCCCACTCGAAGCTGCGCCAGGCGGCGCTCGGCCCCGAACTGCTGAGCGGCGAGCTGCCGGCCGACGTGCGCGGCGCGAGCCGGATCGTGCGCGGCGGCGAGACCGTGTGGGAGAAGCCCTTCCTGTCGGGCGAGGCCAACATGTCCCACACCATCGCCAACCTGGAGCACCACCACTTCAAGTACGCGCTGTTCCGCCGCCCGGGCGACGTGCACGTGCACTTCTTCGGCACGGCCACCCTGTCGTTCTCGGAAGGCTTCCAGACGCAGCTGGGCGACGTGTTCGAGATCGAGGCCGCCCCGTTCACCCTGCCGGTGCGCAACCCGCTGGCCCAGGACGCGGCCCCGGCCGAAGTCACGGTGACGGTGAAGCCGCTCTGATCGTCCATATAAAATCCGAGTGTCCCCGCGAAGGCGGGGACCCAAGCTGACTCTCAGGATGGGGCGCGTTCGTAGCTCGGCCCGCAGACTCGGCTTGGATCCCCGCCTTCGCGGGGATGCTCGGAAATTGGGGGCCGATCAGGACCCCACGAAGCAAGAAGGCCTCGCACCCTGCGGTGCGAGGCCTTCTCTTTGCGCGAAAGGCTAAGGAGCGGCGAACCGCTCCCCTCCCCGACCTTACTCAGCAGCCGTCGCCGGCTCGCCTTCGAGGGCCACAGGCGCCTCCTCGGCGGTGACCCGGCTGCCCCACAGGGCGTAGAACAGCACGTAGAGCTCGCAGATGGCGGTGACCAGGAACGAGATCTGCAGGCCGTAGGTGTCGGCGATCTTGCCCTGGACGATGACCAGGGCGCCGCCGGCGATGGCCATGACCAGCAGGCCCGAGCCTTCCTCGGTCAGCGCGCCCAGGCCCTTGATGCCGAGGGTGAAGATGGTCGGGAACATGATCGAGTGGAACAGGCCCACGGCGATCAGGCTCCACATGGCGGTCGGGCCGCTGGAGAAGGTGGTGATGATCATCACCACGAAGGCCAGGCTCGAGAAGATCGCCAGCACCTTGGCCGGATCGACCTTGCGCATCCAGACGCTGCCGATAAAGCGGCCGACCATCATCCCGCCCCAGAGCAGGAAGAGGTAGCGCGAGGCCTCGGTGTGGGTCAGGCCGCCGATCTTCGGATCGGAGACGAAGTTGATGAAGAGGTTCGACACGCCGATCTCGGCGATCAGGTAGATGAAGATGGCCGGAATGCCGAGCACCAGGTTGCGGTGTTTCCACAGCGAGTGGCTCTTTCGCTCGCTGACGGCGGCGCGGCGGGTGGCGCCGCCCAGGTCCGGCAGCTTGTAGCGGGCGATGACCACGGCCAGGGCGACCAGCACCACGGCGACGATGAAATAGGGCAGCTGCACCGACTGGGCGTCGGCCAGGCGCTCGGCCTGGGTCAGCACCTTGCCGGCCTCGGCGTTGCCCGAGGCGCTGCGGCTGAGGATCAGGTAGCCGCCGAACAGCGGGGCCAGGGTGGTGCCCAGCGAGTTGAAGGCCTGCACCAGGTTGAGGCGCGAGGAGGCCGTCTCCGGCGGGCCGACCACGGCCACGTAGGGGTTGGCGGCGACCTGCAGCAGGGTGATGCCCGAAGCGACGATGAACAGAGCGGTCAGCACCACGCCGTAGGACGGGATGCGGGCCGCCGGGATCATCAGCAGGGCCCCGAAGGCCATGATCAGCAGGCCGGTGACCATCGACTTCTTGTAGCCGATCTTCTCGATCAGCTTGGCCGACGGGATGGAGGCGAAGAAGTAGGCGATGAACCACACCGACTCGATCAGGGTCGTCTGGGTGTAGTTGAGGTCGAACACCGAGCGCAGGTGCGGCAGCAGGGTGTTGTTGATGACCGTGATGAAGCCCCACATGAAGAAGAGGCTGGCCAGCAGGGTCAGCGCGGAGCGCTGAGCGCGGGGGTCGCCCACGCTAGCCGCGCCGGCTCCTGCAGACGTGGTGATCGGTGCGGGCATTCCCGGGTCTCCCGTTGGCGAAGGGCGACGTCTTGACGTTGCGCCCTAGTTTTTTGTCTGAGTATATGGCGGCCTAATGGCCGTCAACGCCGACAGAGCGCGGCGGGCCCGATCCGGAGAGGAAACTGATGAAGACCTGGCGCCACGTCCTGCCGAGCCTTGCCGTACTCGCCGCCGCCGCGGGTGCGTCGGTAGCCCTCCCCCAGGCTTCCTGGGCGGCCGAGATCAGCCGCAAGTCGTTCGGCCAAACCCCTGACGGCCAGGCCGTCGAGGCGATTACCCTGACCAACGCCAAGGGCGTGTCAGCCACCGTCATCACCTATGGCGCGACCCTGCAGTCGCTGGTCGCCCCCGACCGCGCCGGCAAGAAGGCCGACATCGTGCTCGGCTACAAGGACGCGGCCGAATATGTGAAGACGGCCAACTACTTCGGCGGTTCGGTCGGGCGCTTCGCCAACCGCATCGGCAAGGGCAAGTTCACCCTCGACGGCAAGACCTACCAGCTGGCCCTGAACAACAACGGCGTGGCGGCCCTGCACGGCGGCGTGAAGGGCTTCGACAAGGTGGTCTGGACGGTGCGCGACGCCAAGGCCGGCCCGACCGCCTCGGTGACCTTCGAGCATGTCAGCCCGGACGGCGAGGAAGGCTATCCCGGCACGCTGACCGCCACGGCGACCTATGCGCTGGACGAGAACAACCAGCTGACGATCACCTACGGCGCCACGACCGACAAGCCGACCATCGTCAACATCACCAACCACGCCCTGTTCAACGTCGCCGGCGAAGGCGCGTCGGAAGGGGCCATGGGCAACGTGCTGACCATCGCCGCCGACGGCTATTCGCCGGTGGACGGCGAGCTAATCCCGACGGGCGTGACCACGCCGGTGGCCGGCACGGTGTTCGACTTCCGCAAGCCGACGGCCGTGGGCGATCGGATCCGTGACGCCAGCGACGCACAGATCGTCGCCGGCCGCGGCTACGACCACAACTACGTGCTGACCGGCAAGGCGGGCGGGGCTCTGCGCCTGGGCGCGCGTCTGGCCGACCCGAAGAGCGGCCGCGTGCTGGAGATCCTGACCGACCAGCCGGGCATCCAGTTCTACGCCGGCAACTTCATCGACGGCACGACGGTCGGCAAGAGCGGCAAGATCTATCGCCAGGGCGACGGCATCGCGCTGGAGCCGCAGCACTTCCCCGACGCGCCCAACAAGCCGCAGTTCGCACCGGTGCGGCTGGATCCGGGCCAAACCTACAAGAACGTGATGATCTTCCGCCTGACGACGCAGAAATAGGCCGGCGAAAAACGAGCAAAAAAGAAGCCCGGCGGTTACCCGCCGGGCTTAGTTCATTAGGGAGGAAACGCCCAGGAAGGGCAGAGGCGCTCGCGCCTCACGAGGTTGTAGTTAGCGCTACCAACGGCGAATTCAAGCCTCTTCCCGCAAAAAGTGACGCTTTGTCGCGGAACATGTTCAACGAACGGTATCGGGAACCGTTTTCAGGACGACCTTGCCGGGCGTCAGCCCCGGAGCCGTCGCCGTAACGTTGAGCAAGCCGCCCTGCCCCGCTCCGCGCACCAGGGCCATGGCCCGCCCCTGCCAGGCCTGGCGAGTCGGCGAGGCGAACGAGGCGTGGTCGGTCGGCGCGCCGTTGTCGGCGGCCACGAAGGCCCCGCCGCCCGTCACCTGGAAGGTGATGGCGTCCTGGGCCGAGGGCACGGTCACGCCCTTGGCGTCGACCACCCGGGCGCGGACGATGGCCAGGTCATCGAAGCCGGTCCCGACCGTGTCGCCCTCCACCGACAGCTCGACGCGGGCCGGCTTGCCGGCGGTGCGCAGCACGTCCTCCAGCTTGACGCCCGGATCGCGGCAGGCCGCCCTCACCTCGCCCGGCGCGAAGCTAACGCTCCACTGGCGCGGCGAGGCGTCGGCGGGCAGCGGCTTGGCGCCCAGCCAGCGGCCGTTGAGCGCGACGTCGACGCTGGCGCAGTTGGAATAGACCTCGATGGTCTCGTCGTGCGGCGTGAGATCGGCCGGGGTCCAGTCGTCGTAGACAGCGACCTTGGGCTGGGGCGTGGCGACGGCGATCATGGTCGGCAGGGCCGGCGCGGGACCGGCGCCGTCGGAGGACGGCGGCGGGGCTGCCGGCATTGCATTACGCACCACGTGCAGCACGGGCTTTTCGGCCCACCATGAAGCGCGCTGCAGGCCGATCGGCTTGGCCAGGCCCGTGCGGTCGATCATGCCGGCGGGATTGTCGATATTGGGCCAGCCGCTGCGGTCGGCCTCGCCCAGATAGTCGATGCCGGTCCAAAGGAACATGCCGGCATAGGCCGGGTAGTCACGCACGGCGACCCAGGAGGTGCGGGTCTTGCTGTTCTCCGTCCCGACGATGATCCGCGAGGGCTTTTCCTTGTGGGCGGCGATCAGCTCGTTCTCGCGATAGTTCTGGCCGACCACGTCGAGCATGTCGGCGAAGCCGTTCTGGTAGTCGCCGGTCACGTTGGGACGGAACAGGCCCATGGTCACCGGCCGGGTGGGATCGGTGGCGTGCATGACCGCCAGCAGGCTCTTCAGCGCCGCCTTGGCCTGGACCGGATAGGCGGTGTCGTGGATCTCGTTGCCGGCGCTCCACAGGACGATGCTGGCGTGGTTGCGGTCGCGGCGGACCATGTCGCGGGCGTCGCGCTTGTGCCAGTCGCTGAAGAACAGGTGGTAGTCGCCGGGCGTCTTGGAGACGTTCCACTGGTCGAACAGCTCGTCCATCACCACGAAGCCCATCTCGTCTGTCAGGTCGAGGAAGTCGGGCGACGGCGGGTTGTGGGCGGTGCGGATGGCGTTGACGCCCAGGGCCTTCAGCGCGGTCAGGCGCTGACGCCAGACGGCCATGGGCACGGCCGCCCCGACCGCCCCGCCGTCCATGTGCACGGCCACGCCCTTGAGCTTGACGTTCCGGCCGTTGAGCCAGAAGCCGCTGTCGGCCTTGAAGGCGGCGTCGCGGACGCCGAAGCGCACGGTCTCGGCGTCCAGCCCCTGCCCGCCCTCGCCGACCACGCGGATCTCGGCGCGATAGAGGTTGGGCGTCTCCAGGTCCCAGCGCTTGGGCGCGGCGATGTCGAGCGAGAGCTTGAGGGTCTCGGTGCGGGCCGGATCGATGGCCACGGGCGCGACCTTGCCACGGGCGACCTCGGCGCCGGACGGATCGCGCAGCACGACCTCCAGCCCGGCCTTGGCGGCGTCATGGGCGTCGTTGATCACGTCGACGGCGATGTCGGCGGTGGCGCGGTCGGCGCTGATCTTCGTGACGCTGACGAAGGCCCCGCCCTGCTCGACATGCTGGCCGGCGGTCTCGATCAGCCGCACCTTGCCGTAGACGCCCGAGCCCGCGTACCAGCGCGAGGACGGGGCGTGGTCGGTGTCGGCGCGCACGGCCAGAACGTTCCTCCCATCGGCGCGGATGAAGTCGGTGATGTCGTAGCGCAGGCCGACATAGCCGCTGGGGCGATGGCCCAGGTGGTGGCCGTTGATCCAGGCGCCGCTGCGCTCCATCACGCCGTCCAGCTCGACGAAGACGCGGCGGCCGGGCGCCGGCGGCTTGATGTTGAGGGTCTTGCGGTACCAGCCGATCCCGGTGGGCAGGAAGCCGCCCGCCCCGCCGGCGCGGGCCTTGATGTCGAACGGACCGGCGATGGCCCAGTCGTGCGGCACCGAGACCTTGGCCCAGGCGCCGTCGTCGAAGGCGGCCGTCTCGGCGCCCTCGGGGTCGCCCTGGAAGAAGGTCCAGCCGTCGGCGAGCGGCGTCGTCACCCGGTCTGCGGCCCGGTCTGCGGCTTGGGCGGGCAACGCCGCGAGGCCGAGCGCGGCGGCCAGGACAAGGCGCGAGACGCCGCGCAGCGAAGGGTGAGCCATCGTTTTCTCCCTGGGGCCGCGCATCGAGACGCGTCCCACATTTTGATATTTTATGTCATTTTATGAACTTTCCGCGCGAGCGCCAGCCCTCGTCACACTTCGTCGCAAAACGGTGTCGCGACCGGCGCGAACCTTTCCGCTAGGCCGGCGTTTGGCCGGGCGAGTTCGCGTACGGAGGGGGCGACATGTCTGGATTGGTCGATGTCGTGCCGTGCGAAGACGGCTGGTGCGTGCGGGTTCACGACACCGGCGAGGTGCTTCGCTTCACCGGCGGCGGCGAGGCCGAACGCCGCGCGCGACGGCTGGCGGCGGAGTCCGAGCGGCCGGTCGAGGTGCGGATCCACGATCGCGGCGGACGGCTGGTCGGGCGGTGGATGACGGACGGGGCGGCGGCTTAAGGCCAAAACCCTCTCTCTTTGAGAGAGGGAGGGGCCCGCCGCGCAGCGGTGGGAGGGTGAGAGGTAACAAACTCTCCGAAAGAGGCGCCGTGACGCCCCTATCGGTCGTAACGCCGAGGTTTGGCGCGAACCCGCAACATCGGCTCGAGCATCGAACTCAGAAAACCAAGCAGTTGAAAGCAAGGGTTTTACCGGTGGACGGTGAAACCTCTCACCCTCCCACGCCTTCGGCGCGGGCCCCTCCCTCTCTCTATGAGAGAGGGGTCGTTCCTAGGCTTCAGAGCGCGCCACCACGACGGCCTGGGCAACGCGGCGCGAGGCGGTCAGGCGCCAGGCGACGACGACACCGACCACGGTCAGGGCGACGCCGGCGGCGATGGCCAGGCCCAATTCAAGGCTGACGCCCGACAGGCTGCGGGCGGCCAGATAGCCCGGGGCCAGCAGGCTGGCGATCCAGACCACGGCCGACAGCAGGTTGGCGGTCTGGAAGGTCCAGGACTTCATCTGCAGGATGCCGGCCATGATCGGCACGAAGGCGCGCAGCGGGCCGAAGAAGCGGCCGATGAAGATCGAGGCCACGCCGTAGCGGCGGGCGAACAGGCGCGTTCGGGCGATGGTGCGGCGGTTGGCGCGGAAGACCGGGGCGCGCAGGGCGCGCGGACCCAGGCGCCGGCCCAGGCCGTAGGACACCGCGTCGCCCAGCACCGCGCCGAGCGTGCACCAGGCCAGGACTTCGAACGGATCGAGCACGCCGCCGCCGATCAGGGTGCCGGCCAGCAGCATGAGGGCCGTGGCGGGCACGAAGGCGCCGATCAGGACGAGGGATTCGGCGAAGGTCAGGGCGCCAAGGATCACGCCGGCCCAGGCTTGATGCTCAGTGACAAAAGCAGCGACGGTCTTGAGCAGAGTGTCCATGGGGATCCTTCGAGGCCCCCACATGGCGATCAACGCGCTGCGCCGCCAGTGCGCCGCACGCCGCAGCGTCAATTAAACGCGACTGTGCCCCCGGCGCCTCACCAAGGTTGGGTAGCGACTACCCGATATTGGGTAGGGGGAGGCGTTCGAGCGCTACAGCTTGACCATTTCGGCGAACGGCGTCGCCCATGAAGGAGGCTGCTGAAGGCCGTCGGATGAGGGGCCTCTTAGATCGGAGACGCGCCACCCGGCCTGACCGCCGCACGCGGCTTTCAGGTCTGAGAGACCCCTCACCCGACCTGCTTCGCAGGCCACCCTCTCCCGCAAGGGGAGAGGGGTCAGGGGCGGCGACGGAAAATGGAAGGGGTCGCCCCCTTCCCCTAGAACCGCACCCGCACGTTCAGGCCGGCGGCCTGGTTGCTGGTGCGATCGCCGAACTCGGTGGTGTAGTTGAACTTCACCGACACGCGGTCGTCGCCGATCACGTGCAGGTCGACGCCCGCGCGCCAGCCCGACTTGTCGAGCGCGGTGCGGATGTCGGCCGGGTCCGACGACGGGTTGGACCCGATCAGCTGGAACGGCATCTCGATCCGGTCGGTCGAGTTGAAGAGGCCGCCGACGGTGAACGACACCGCCGCCTGGCTCCTGGCCGTCTCCTTCATCACGAAGCCCAGGGTGAGCTCGGGATTGGCCGTGCCGATGACCTGGGTGTGCGAGAGGCCCCGCGCGCCCATGCCGTCGAGCCCGCGCTCCTCAAAGCGCTGCTGGTGCAGGCCGGTGGCCCACACGTTCAGCGCCGGGCGCACGAACAGGCGACCGTTCTCCATGACGTAGGCGAAGCGGGCGTCGGCGCGGACATAGCCGCTTTCCGGGTCGGACTCCGCACGGCCGATGGTGAAGAGCTCGACCAGGCGGGCCGTCTCCATCCATTGCCAGCCGCCCGACAGCGAGAAGGCCATCTCGGCCCCGCCGCTGCGGCGCTTGAAGCCGGCCCCGGCGCTGAGGCCCTGGCCCTGCGACCACGACCGCACGCCGTCGACCTTGACGCGGTCCAGGCGCTCCAGGCCCGCGGCCGCGGCGAACGACCAACCGCCGTCCAGAGACTGCTCGAAGCCGCCGCGCAGGCGCCCGCCCTCGGCCTTGACGCCCAGGGTGTCGAAGTCGCTCTCGCCGTCGGCCGTGGCGCGCTCGATGGTCGCCCAGGAGCACTTGCCGTCGACCTGCAGGGTCGGGTTGGCGCAGCCGAACAGCTGGGCCGAGAAGGCGTTGGACGAGGCCAGCTGGCTGCGCAGCGGGGCCAGGTGCGGCTCGGGGTTCAGGTTCTGGAAGATCTTCGTGTAGGTGGCTTCCTGGCCGGCCTGAAGGTTGCCGATCAGGGCCATCAGGCGGCCGATGCCGCCAGAGTCGCCGACGCTGATCGCCGAGTTCATGTGCCGGCCCAGGGCGCGGCCGTTCACATTGAGGAAGCCCTGGTCGAAGTGGGTGTCGAAGGCCAGCTGCACCGCGCCCGAGGTCGTCTGGATGCGGTAGTCCATCGCCAGGGTGTCGGCGATCTTCAGCCCGTTGTCGGTGACCGAGCCGCCGGCCGCGAACAGGGTGACGGGCTTGGAGTCCTGCAGCCAGGTGAGGATCACGTCGCCCGTGCCGGCCACCACCACGTCGCCGGTGGCGTTGACGCGGTCCGAAGCGTAGGGGCCGAAGGCGACGTCGAAGGCCAGGTGGCCGGTCGAGGTCTGCACATAGTGGCCGTCCAGCGCCACGGTGTTGATCACCCGCGCCCCGTAGAAGGGGTTGGTCGCGGGCGTGCCGATGGCGTCGAGATTGGCGAAGGTCGCCCCGGCCGCCAGGTCGATCGGCGTGCGCGTGGCCGACAGCCCCATCAGGAACTCGCCGGCGTTGGTGAAGGTGGCCGCGCCGCCGGGGACGGCCTGGGCCGAGATCCCCTGCGTCGACAGGCCCGAGGTCGAGACCGCCGACACCGCTAGCGGCCCGGTTCCGGCCGGATCGCGCAGGTCGATGGTCTTGAAGGCCATGAAGGTCGCGGCGGCCTTGTTGTCGAAGGCGTTGGAGCCCTCGCCCAGGTCGATGTCGCCGATGACCACGCCGCGGTTGTCGATGCGCTCGTCGCCGACGCCGCCGACGATGGCCTTGCCCGACACGGCCGAGACCAGACCGGTGTTGGCCAGGGTGTTGGCCGCGCCGCCGCTGAACTGCACGCCGGCGCCGGTTCCCGAGCCGCCGCGCACGAAGTTGTTGGTCGAGACGGCGATGTCGCCCGCCCCGTCCTCGCCCAGGCTCTGGGCGAAGACGGCGGTGGAGCCGGCGCCGGTCGCCAGCACCTGGCCGGCCAGGACGAGGTCGATCGCCCCGCCCTCGCCCGCGCCGCCGGCCGAGCCGGCGAACTTGCCGTCCACCCAACCGCCGCCGCCGCCCAGGCTCTGGGCCACGACGCCGTAGGAGCCCGCGCCCTCGGCGACGATGTCGCCGGTCTGGCGGAAGTCGATATCGCCGCCGTCGCCGACGCCGCCGTCGTTGAGGGTCACGGTCGCGCTCGAAGGCCCGCCGAACACCGCGCCGCCGCCGCCGCCGACCGATTGCAGGAAGACGCCGTGCGAGCCGGCGCCGGCCGTATAGACGGTTCCGGTGTTGACCAGGGCCACGTCGCCGCCGTCGCCGGCCGCGCCGCTGGTTCCGCCCAGGGTGACGCCCAGGCTGGAGACGCCCGAGAGGTGGACCTCGCCGCCGCCCGCGCCGATCGACTGGACCAGCAGGCCGGTGGCGTGGTCGCCCATGGTGGCGACGCCGCCGGTGAAGGCCGCTTCGACGGAGCCGCCGCCCAGGCCCGAGCCGCCGGTCGCGCCGAGGCTGGCCGTGGCCGAGGCGCCCGCGCCCTGGACGGTGAAGCCGGTCGAACCGCCGCCGCCGCCCACGCTCTGCAGGATGGCGCCGAAGGCGTTGTTCGCCGTGGTGACGACCGCCCCGCCCTGGGTGCGGCTGACGTCGCCGCCGGCCGCGTTGGTCTGGTTCTCGCCGCCAAGCGCCAGGGTCACCGCGCCCAGCAGGGCGCCGGCAGGAACCGTGACGTCGCCCGTGGCGCGACCGCCGCCGCCGCCGATCGACTGGACCAGCACGGCCGGCGTGTTGGCGCCGGTGGTGAGGATCTGGCCGGTGTGGGTGCTGTCGATCGCACCGCCGCCGACGTTCGATCCGCCCGAGCCGCCGAGGCCGAGCTCGACCTTCGTGCCGACCGGGGCGTCGACGTTCACTTCGTCGAGCTGCGCCGCCAGCAGCAGGTTCAGGTCGATCGTGCCGCCGCCGCCGCCGATCGACTGGGCGAACGAGCCGACGCCGTTGTCGCCCGCCGCGCCGAACGTGCCGGTCGAGTTGACGGTGACCTTGCCGCCGGCCGCGCCGGAGGTGTTCTCGGCCCCGGCCTTGGCGACGACCATCGGGTCGACGCGGCCGGTGGAGCCGTCGGGCTTGAGGTAGGGCTGGCCCGGCAGGCCGACGATCCCCGAGAAGTCGAGGGTCAGGGTGCCGCCGCCGCCGTTGATGCTCTCGGCCTTGATGGCCATGGCGCCGTCGCCGAGCACGGTGATGTCGCCCGAGTGGTTGACGGTGACGTCGCCGCCCTGCCCGCCCGAACCGCCGCCGACCGCGCCGACGACAGCCGCCAGGGCGTTGGAGATGATCAGGCTCTTGGCCTCGCCGGTCAGGCTGAAGGCCATCTGGGCGTCGCCGCCGCCGCCGCCGATGCTCTGGGCGACGATGCCGTGGGCGCGCGCGCCGGTGGTCAGGATCCGGCCGCTGTTGTCGACGGTCACCGAACCGCCGTCGCCGCCGTCGCCGCCGAGACCGCCCAGCGAGACGAGCGGCGAATTGGCCGTGGCCCCGATCAGCAGGTTGGCCGCGATCACGAGGCCGCCGTTGCCGCCGCCGCCGCCGATCGACTGGGCCAGCACGCCGTAGGCGTCGGCGCCCGTGGTCTGGATCAGGCCGGCGTTGTCGACCTTGACCGTACCGGCCGAATTGCCCGTGCCGCCGATGCCGCCGATGTTGAGGCCGACCGAGGCGCTGTTCTCGGCGCTCTTCAGGGCCGTCAGCGACAGGATGGTCGAGCCGTTGCCGCCGCCGCCGCCCAGGCTCTGGGCGAAGACGCCGTAGGCGCGGTCGCCGGAAGTGGCGATCGTGCCGGAATCCTCGATTCCGGCCACGGCGCGGTTGGTCACCGTGACGTCGCCGCCCGTGCCGCCGTCGCCGCCCGAACCGCCGATGTTGAGCACGTAGCGGTGGCTCTGCTTGTCGGCGCCGGTGTAGCCGCCGACCACGTCGATCACGAGGCCGCCGTCGCCGCCGCCGCCGCCGATGCTGTTGGCGCTGACGC
The DNA here is from genome assembly GCF_059415485.1 of Caulobacter sp. GW821-FHT10C03. Lineage (NCBI taxonomy): Bacteria > Pseudomonadati > Pseudomonadota > Alphaproteobacteria > Caulobacterales > Caulobacteraceae > Caulobacter > Caulobacter sp. GW821-FHT10C03. The sequence goes on from NZ_JBWKNI010000024.1 coordinate 68,489, forward strand.
CCGCCGCGCCGCGGCCTTCGGTGACGATCAGGCCCTCGTTGAGCACCTGAACCACGCCGCCGGCCCCGCCGGTTCCGCCCGAGCCGCCGATGTTGAGGTCGAAGGAGTCGTTGCTGTTGGTCCCTTGCGCCCGGACCTGGAGGACAGCGCCGCCGATGCCGCCGCCGCCGCCGATCGACTGGGCGCGGACGCCGAAGGAGGCCTCGCCCTGGGTGTAGATCACCCCGGTGTTGGTCACATCGACCAGGCCGCCGACCGCGCCGTCGCCGCCGGTCCCGCCCACGCTGACCGTGGCGGTGCGGGTGGTCGTGCCCGAGGGCGCGCCGCCGACCTGGAAGGCGATGGTGCGGGCCATGCCGCCCAGGCCGCCGCCGCCGCCGATCGCCTGGGCCAGGATCCCGTCGGAACGTGCGCCCTCGGTGACGATGGTCGCCGCGTTGTCGACTTCGACAGATCCCGAGATCGCGCCGACGCCGCCGGCCCCGCCGACCGCGACCGCTGCGGCCGCCGAGGCGCGGACGATGGTGTTGGACGCGCCGCCGCCGACGCCGCCGCCGCCGCCCAGGCTCTGGGCGAAGATGCCGCGGGAGTCGTCGCCGCGGGTGGTCAGATCGCCCTCGGCCGTGACCGTGACGTCGCCGCCCTCCGCGCCGAGGCCGCCGTCGAGGCCGACGCTGAGCGAGCCGCCGAAGGACTCGGCGTTGTCGCCCTGGCCGCGCGTGCCGGTGACGCTGACCGTGGTGGCGCTGGAGGCGCCGCCGCCGCCGCCCACCGACTGGGCGAAGATCGCCGAGGACTCGTTCCCCGTCGTGTCGATCGTCCCCTTCGAGGCCACGTCGACCTTGCCGCCGACGCCGCCCGAGCCGCCCAGGCGGCCGATGGTGATGTTGATCTCGTTGCGGTTCAGCGGGCCCATGGCCATGTCGAGGCCGGTGTTGCCGCCGCCGCCGCCGATCGACTGGGCGCGCAGGCCCACCGAGTCGTCGCCCAGGGTGACGATGGTCCCGACATGGTCGACGGTGACGTCGCCGCCGTCGCCGGCCGCGCCGGTGGCGCCGCCGATGGCCATGTTCAGGGCGTTGGCGTCCTTGAGCACGCCCGCGCCGATGTTGAAGTTGCCCGAACCGCCGCCGCCGCCGACCGACTGGGCCATCAGGCCGTCGCTGTGGGCGCCGTCGGTGACGATATTGCCGTTGTGGGTGACATCGACCGTGTCGCCCGAACCCGCGCCGGCCCCGTCGCCGCCAATGGTGATGATCGCCGCGATCGGGTTCTCGGCCTTGTTGGCCACGGTGGCGGCGATGGTGAAGTTCATCCCCGCCGTGCCGCCGCCGCCGCCGATGCTCTGCGCGATCAGGCCGTCGGAATCGTCGCCGAAGGTGCGGATCAGGTGCGGATCGGCCGAGCCGTCGTCGGCGTAGCCGCGCACGACCGTGACCGCCCCGGCGTTCCCGCCCGAACCGCCCGAACCGCCGACCCCGACCGCGATCGGGTTGCCGAACGGGGCGATGGCGCCGGTGGCGCTGATGCCGCCCACGCCGCCGCCGCCGCCGATCGACTGCACCAGCACGCCCTTGGCGCCGCCGGTGAAGGTCACGGCTTCCAGGCGGTCCTCGCCGGCCGCCGGATTGGCCTTCAGCTGGGCGTTGACGATGACGTCGCCGACGCTGGTCAGCGAGACGTCGCCCGCGTCGGCGCCTGTTCCGCCCTGGCCGCCGATGCCGACCGCGACCGAATAGCCGTTCGAAGACGAGGTCGATTTGCCCAGATTGACGTCGGCCGCGACGTTTAGGCCGCCCGAGCCGCCGCCGCCGGCGACGCTCTGGACCAGGATGCCGATGGCGTCGACGCCCTCGACCCAGACCTGGCCGTCCTGGGCGACGGTGACGTCGCCGCTGGCGTTGCCCGCGCCGCCCGAACCGCCCAGGCCGAACACCACCGAGGGCTCCGAGCCCGAGGTGTTCGCGCTGATCCCGCCGGAGATGTTGATGCCGCCCGCACCGCCGCCGCCGCCGATCGACTGGACCATCAGGCCGCGCGAGCGGTCCCCGGCCGCGAACAGGTTGGCGGTGACGTCGGCCGTGACGTCCTTGCCCAGGCCGCCGTCGCCGCCGAAGCCGCCGATCCCGACGGTCAGCTGGCCGTCGAGCGCGACGCCGCCGGAGACGTTGATCGCCCCCGCGCCGCCGCCGCCGCCGATCGATTGCGCGACCGCGGCGTAGCGGTCGTCGCCCACGGCCGTGACCTGCACGTAGTCGGCGCTCGGGCCGGCGATGGTGAGGTCGACCTTGCCGGCGTCGCCGCCCGCGCCGCCGAAGCCGCCGACGCCCAGCGAGATCGCCCGGCTGGCCGAAGACCCGCCCGGCGTGGTCAGGGACAGCTGGCCGGTGACGTTGAGGCCGCCCGAACCGCCGCCGCCGCCCACGCTCTGGGCCACGACGCCATTGGAGCCGTTGAGGCGCGTACGATCGGCGGGAATGGTGAATTCCAGCCCGAACAGCGGGATCTCGATCGTCAGTTCGGGCGTGGTGATGTCGGATTCCAGGCCCTGGGCCCAGACGTTGCCGGTGACGCTGGCGGTCACGTCCCCGGCGTCGCCGCCGTCGCCGCCGAAGCCGCCCAGGCCAAAGCCGAAGCTGCCGGCCGTGCCCTTGGTGGTGGCCGACAGGCCGCCGGAGACATTGATCCCGCCCTGGCCGCCGCCGCCGGCGATGCTCTGGGCGATGACGCCGTCGGAATTGGCGCCGTCGGTGATGGTGTCGCCAACGCGGGTCAGGGTCACCGCGCCGGAATCGCCGCCCGAACCGCCGAAGCCGCCGATGCCGACCGAACCCGTGCCGGCCGTGCCGGCGCTGACCGCGACCGCGCCCGAGACGTTGAGGCCGCCCGAGCCGCCGCCGCCGCCGATCGACTGGGCCACGACACCGTCGGCCTCGTCGCCCGAGGTCTGGTAGCGGCCGGTGACCGCACCAGTGACCGCCTTGGCGTCGCCGCCGCCGCCGCCGAAACCGCCGACCCCCAGACCGATGGAGACCGCCGCGTTGCTGCTGGCCGACAGGGCGACCGAGCCGGTGACGTTCATGCCGCCGTTGCCGCCGCCGCCGCCGAGGCTCTGCAGCATGGCGCCGAACGAGTTGTCGCCGACCGTGGTGACGTCGCCGGTCAGCACCCCGTCGACCGTGCTGGCGTTGCCGCCGCCGCCGCCGAAGCCGCCGAGACCGAAGCCGATCGCGCCGTTGGTTCCGGCCGAGGCGCTGACCGTGCCCGTGATGTTGAAGCCGCCCGAGCCGCCCGAGCCGCCGACGCTCTGCAGCAGCGCGCCGTGGGCGTCGGCGCCCTTGGTGCTGATGTCGCCGGTCAGGGTCGCGTTCACGAGACCCGCGTCGCCGCCGTCGCCGCCGAAGCCGCCGACCCCGACGCCCAGGGTGCCCGTGCCGCCGCCGCTGGCGGCCAGGCTGATCCCGCCGGTGATGTTGAAGCCGCCCGAGCCGCCGCCGCCGCCCAGGCTCTGATAGCTGGCCCCGAAGGCGCGGTCGCCTTCGGTCACGATGTCGCCCGTGACGCCGCCGGTGACGTCGCCGGCGTTCCCGCCCGCGCCGCCGTAGCCGCCCACGCCGACCAGGATGTTGCCGGCCACGCTCTTGGAGGCCGAGATGCCGCCGGTGACGTTGAAGCCGCCCGAGCCGCCGCCGCCGCCCACGCTCTGGACCAGCACGGCCGAGGCGTCGGCGCCTTTGGTGCCGACGTCGCCGGTGACCTTGCCCAGCACAGACGAGGCGTTCCCGCCATCGCCGCCGCCGCCGCCGATGCCGACGCCGATATTGCCCGCGCCGCTCTTGGCGGCCGACAGGCCGCCGGCGATCGAGAAGCCGCCGCTGCCGCCGCCGCCGCCCACGCTCTGGGCGACGATGGCGCGGGCGCCCTCGCCTTCCGTCACCGCCGCGATCAGGTCGCCCAGCGGATCGGCCACACCTTCGTTGACGCGCAGTTCGACCACGCCGGCGTCGCCGCCGCCGCCGCCCGCGCCGCCCACGGCCACGCTGATCGTGCCGGCGCCGTTGCCCGACAGCGCGATGCCCGCGCCGATCGACAGGCCGCCCGAACCGCCGCCGCCGCCCACGCTCTGGGCGATGATCGCGTCGCTGCGCGCGCCCTTCGTGCCGGTCGCACCGGTGACGTCGAGGGTCACCTTGCCCGCATCGCCGCCGTCGCCGCCTGCGCCGCCGATGCCGACGCTGACCGCCCCGGCCACCGAGCCGGCGCCGCCGATCGAGCCGGAGACGTTGAAGCCGCCGCTGCCGCCGCCGCCGCCGATGCTTTGGGCCACGACGCCGTCGGAGTCCGCCTTCTCGGTCAGGACGTCGCCGGTCATGGTCGCCACGACCACGCCGCCGTCGCCGCCGCCGCCGCCCGCGCCGCCGATCCCGACCGAGACGCCCGCGCCCACGGTCTGGGCCACGCCCACCGAGCCGGAGACGTTGAAGCCGCCAGAACCGCCGCCGCCGCCGACGCTCTGTACCAAGAGGCCGCCGGACTGCTCGCCCTTGGTCCAGATGTCGCCCACGACCGTGCCGGTCGCCGCGCCGGCGTCGCCGCCGCCGCCGCCCGAACCGCCGACGCCCACGGCGACGCCCACGCCGACGGTTCCACCGCCGCCGATCGAGCCGTTGACGTTGAAGCCGCCGCTGCCGCCGCCGCCGCCGACGCTCTGGACGATGACCGCCGTCGAGCGGTCGCCTTCGGTGGTCACGTCGTCGCCGATGCGGCCCGTGGCCGAGCCGCCGATCCCGCCGTCGCCGCCCGTGCCGCCGACGCCCGCCGAGGCGCCGACCCCGGCCGTGCCGGCCACGGCGATCGCGCCCGAGACGTTGTAGCCGCCGCCGCCGCCACCGCCGCCGACCGACTGGATCAGCGCGCCGATGGCGTCGTCGCCCTCGGTGGCGATCGTGCCGTCGAAATCGACATCGACCGTGCCGCCGTCGCCGCCCTTGCCGCCTGACCCGCCGACGCCCACGGCCGCCGAGGCCGAGGCCGCGCCCGCCGCAGCGCCCGCGAAGGCCACGGTGAAGCCGCCGTTGCCGCCGCCGCCGCCGACCGACTGGGCCACCAGGCCCGTCGAGAAGTCGCCTTCGGTGACGATCGCGCCGCCCGAGTCGATATCGACCGTGCCGCCCAGGCCGCCGTCGCCGCCCTTGCCGCCCAGCGCCACCGAGAAGGCGGCCGCCGCCGTCTCGCCCGCCGCGAACGAGAACGACAGGGCGAAACCGCCCGAGCCGCCGCCGCCGCCCACCGACTGGGCGAACAGGCCTTCGGAGTAGTTGCCCGTGGTCAGGATGCGCACGGCGCCGTCGATATCCACGAGGCCGCCGTCGCCGCCGGCCCCGCCCTTGCCGCCGACCGCCGCGCTGGCCCCGACGCCGTAGCCGACCGAGACCTGGGCCGCGAAGCCGCCCGAGCCGCCGCCGCCGCCCACGCTCTGGGCGAAGATCCCGCGCGAACGCTCGCCGCCGGTGACGATCAACGGATCGACATAGGCGGTGGAGCCGCCGGTGGTGATCGCGCTCTGGGTCAGGTCGATGTCGACCGTGCCGCCGTCGCCGCCGACCGAGCCCTCGCCGCCGATGGCCACGCCCGCGAAGGCGCTGATCGAAACGCTGGAGCCGCCGTTGCCGCCGCCGCCGCCGACCGACTGGGCGAAGATGCCGTGGGAGTCGTTGCCGCCGGTGAAGATCTCGCCGCTGTGGGCCACGGTGACCTTGCCCGAGGCGCCGCCGGTGCTGCCGCCGCCGCCGATGGTCAGGAACACACCGCCGGTGCTGCCGCCGTCGCCGCCGCCGCCGCCGACGCTCTGGGCCTGGATGCCGCTGGAGAGCGCGCCGCCGGTGGTGATCGAGCCGGTGTTGGTGACCGTGACGTCGCCGCCGGCGCTGGCCGCGCCACCGGTGCCGCCCAGAGTGGCCAGCCCCCCGCCGTCGCCGCCCGAGCCGCCGCCGCCGCCCACCGACTGGGCGAAGATCCCGCGCGCCTTGGCGCCCTTGGTCTCGACCTCGCCGCCGTTGGTGACGCCGACCGTTCCGCCGGCCCCGCCGCCGCCGGCCGTGCCGCCCAGCGCCACGACGCCGCCGGAGCTGGAGCCCGAACCGCCGCCGCCGCCGACCGACTGGGCGAAGATGGCGTCCGAACCGTCCTTGGTGGTCTTCACCGAGCCGTTCGCGCCGGTGGTCACGGTGACCGCGCCGCCCGCGCCGCCGGCCGCGCCTTCGCCGCCGAGGGCGACCAGGCCGCCCGTGCCGGAGGCCGCGCCGCCGCCGCCGCCCACGCTCTGAGCGAAGATCCCGCGCGCATCGAGGCCGTCGGTGGTCACGTCGCCGTCGCTGGAGACCTCGACCGTTCCACCCTTGCCGCCGGAGCTGCTCTTGCCGCCCAGGGCGACCACGCCGCCGGCCACGCCGGCGCTGCCGCCGCCGCCGCCGACCGACTGGGCGACGATGGCGTGGGAGCCCGCGCCCGTCGTGCCGACGACCGCGCCGGTTCCGACCGTGATCTTGGCCAGGCCCGCGTCGCCGCCGGTGCCGCCGTCCGAGCCCAGCGAGACGACGCCGATGCCCAGGCCGCCCGAACCGCCGCCACCGCCCACCGACTGGGCGAACAGGGCGTAGGCGCCGTCGCCGCTGGTGGTGGTGCTGGAGCCCGCCGAGGCGGTGATGGTCGCCGAGCCGCCCTTGCCGCCGGCCGCGCCGCTGTCGCCGAAGGTCACCAGGCCGATGGAGTCGCCGGCGCTGCCGCCCGAGCCGCCGATCGACTGGGCCAGCACGCCGTGGGCGTTGCGGCCGGCGGTGTGGACGATCCCGCCCTGGGTCACCGAGACCGCGCCGCCGTCGCCGCCGAACGAGCCGCCGCCGCCGTCGCCGACAATGCCGTAGCTGTCGCCGCCGTTGCCGGCCGCGCCGCCCAGGCTCTGGGCCAGGATGCCGATCGCGCCTTCCTTGGACGTCGAGATCGTTCCGGTGCTGGTCACCGTGACCGAGCCGCCCTGGCCGGGCGAACCGCCCGAGCCGCCGCCGCTGAAGATGTAGCCCGTGCCGCCGTCGCCGCCCACGCCGCTGCGGCTCTGGGCGAAGATGCCGTGCGACTCCACGCCGTCGGTGGTGATGTCGACGCTGGCGTCGAGGGTGATGTTGCCGCCGGCCCCGGCCTTGCCGCCGTGGGCCGCGTCCATGTTGCCATAGGCGTCGCCGCCCTGGCCGCCGTCGCCGCCGACGCTGGAGATGACGATGCCCGGCAGCTTGTCGGACACCACCTCGATGTCGCCGTTGTTGGCCGTGGTGATGGTGTGGCCGAACGAGGGGCCGTCGCCGCCGTCGTCGCCCGCGGTGGGGTTGTAGCCGATGGTGGCGCAGCCGATCAGCGGGATGCAGATTTCCAGGCCGCCGCCGTCGTCGCCGTTGGAGCCGTTGCCGCCGTGGCGGGCGTCGGCGAAGGTGTTCACGTCGCCCGAGGCGGTGGGGAACGAATAGCTGCCCGCGCCGGCGCCGGCCGAGCCGGCCGGCGGGGCGCCGGTGACGATGTCGCCCGACTTGTCGGTGACCACGGCCTGCGACTGGGTGGTGCTGGTCCCGACTTCCTTGACCGTGACGCTGATCACGCGGTTGTCGGCGTTCTTGGTGACCGCCGTGACCTCGTAGGACTTGCCGGTCTTCGTGTTGGTGTAGGTGTCGCCGACCGTTGTGGCCAGGAAGATGATGTTGCCGCTGGCGGTGCGGACGGCGGCGGGGGCGATGACCTCGACCACCTGCTCGTTGCTGCCGGTGACCGGGTTCAGCACGGCGTCGCCGACAGCGTAGACCGGCAGGGCGCCCATCAGGGCGACGGCGGCGACCGACGAGCCGGCCAGGTGGACGCCCAGGCGCGCGCTCTCGTGCGCGGCGGCGGCCAGCGGGGCCGACAGCACCGCGCCGGCGGTGACGATCATGGCGAGGCGACGCAGGCGCTTGGCGAAGCGCGAGCCGGCGGTGGAGGCCGCGACGGCGACTTCGGGCGCGGTCGGGTCGTCCTTGGCCTGCGAAAGGCGCTCGGCCAGGCGGCCGAGGGCGGCCTTCAGGGCGTGGGCGTCGGGATCCCCGCGCAACGACAGCGTCTGGACGAGGCCCAGCACCTGGCCCGCGGCCGTGGCCGCTTCGGAGCGCGACAGGCCTTCGGTGTCGATCGCGTGGATAAGCTGGTCGACAAGGACGGCCGCCTGGGCCAGCCGGGAAACGGGTTGCTTCTTGGCCACGATCTGAATCCCCCACGGCGCAGTTCGGTGACTGAATGGTGATATTTGAAACCTCAAGCCAGCGCTTTCTCGTCCCGGTTGACAAAAACCGTAACCAAAACCGCGCGTTCGTCGGATGGGCGACGAAGGGCGAAGCGGTCTGGAGGAAGGGATCGCGCGTGATCCCGGCCGGCGCGCGGCCGGCCCAATATGAGTAGGCCGGTGTCGAAGCTGTCCCGATCGACGTGATCTTGTAACGCGTTCCCGCCCGCTCCCGGCTCGGCTATAGGGCGAACATGGGTCGCAAGCTCACAGCATGGCGCAGGTTCGGGGCGGCGTTCGCCGCCCTGGTGCTGGCCGTGCTCGCGCTGGGTCCGAGCCTCGAGAGCGCGCTCTGCGCCGACGAAGCCCCGGCGGCGGCCGAAGCGACGGCCTTCCTGCTCGTATCAGAGACCGACCACGCTGAAGACCATGGACGCGTCGACGGCTGCGTGCACGGCCACTGCCATCACGGCGCGCCCTATGCGCCGGAGCCGGCCACCTCGGCCGCGCCTTCGCTGGTCTACGCCGCCGCGCGCCTGACGCCGGGCGAGGACGCAGCCCCGCCGGCCGGCCGGCAGTTCGACCTGATGCGACCGCCCAGGGCCTGACCTCGCCCGCGCCGACGCGCGCCCGAGACCCGTCAGATCCTTAGGACCTCCCAAGAGGAAATCCATGTCGCCTTCCCTGCGCAAGCCGCTGTCCGCGGTCCTGCTCGGCGCGGGCG
>NZ_JBWKNI010000024.1:77518-78940 GCF_059415485.1 Caulobacter sp. GW821-FHT10C03
GTGCGCGGCCCCCCCACTCGCTGCTGTGCCCGCCGCGGCCGAGCCCGCGCCGCCCTATGCCGTGCTGCTGGCCCAGGCCCGCGGCGCCTCCCCTCGCCTCGCCGCCGCGCAAGCCGGCGCCGATCAGGCTCGGGGCCTGGCCTTACAGGCCGCCGTCCGCCCCAATCCCGTGCTCGGCCTGGAGGTCGAGAACCTGGGGGGCTCGGGCCCCTACGGCGGGCTCGACCTGGCCGAGACCACGGCCTCGCTGTCCCAGACCCTGGAGCTGGGCGGCAAGCGCGCCGCGCGGATGGCCGCCGGCCAGGCCGACGTCCGCGCCGCCGAGGCCCGGGCCGGCGCCGAACGCTCCGACTTCGCCGCCGACCTCGCCCTGGCCTATGCCGAGGCCGAGACGGCCTTTGCGCGCGTCGCCCAGGCCGAAGAGCAGCAGGCGGCGGCGCAGACCGACGCCCGCGCGGTCGCCGAACTGGTCGCCGCCGGCCGCGAGGCCCAGTTGCGCGGCTTGCAGGCGCGGGCCGAACAGGCCGCCGCCCGCGCCGAGCGCGACGAGGCCCAGGCGAACGCCGACGCCGCCTTCGCCAAGCTCTCGGCCCTGGCCGGTGTTTCGGCCGTCTATGATGCGGTCGGCGAGAGCCTGCTGGCGCGGCCGGCGAGCGGTCCCAATGCCGCCGAGGCGGAAACGCCGGCTCTCGCCGTGGCCCGGGCCGAGCGCGACGCCGCCGACGCCCGGCGCGCCGTGCAGCGGGGCCTGTCGGTTCCAGACGTCACCGTCTCGGCCGGCCTGCGCCGTCTGGCGGGCGACGACGCCACGGCCCTGGTGGCCGGCATCTCCCTGCCCCTGCCGCTGTTCGACCGCAACCGGGGCGCCCGCGCCGCCGCCGAGGCCGAGCTGACCGCCAGCCAGGCGCGCCTGCGCCAAGCGCAGTTCGACGCCGCCGCCGACCTGCGCGCCGCCCGCGCCCAGGCCCGCGCCGCCGAAGGACGCGCCGAGGCCGCCGATTCGGCCGAGACCGCCGCCGCCGAGGCCTACCGGCTGGCGCGGATCGGCTACGAGGCCGGCCGGCTGCCGCTGCTGGAGCTGTCCTCGGCCCGGCGCGCCCTGGCCGCCGCCCGCATCCGCACCCTCGACGCGCGCCTGGCCAAGGCCCGCGCCGAGATCGACATCGCCCGCCTGACGGGCCGCGCTCCGTTCGGAGGCTGACCATGAAACTCGACGCACGCATCCTGACCACCACGGCCACCGTGGTCGTCGCCCTAGGGGCCGGCTACGGCCTTGCCCAGCTGACCAATCGCCCTATCCCGCAAGCCGAGGCCGGTGAAACCGAGCATGGCGAGGACCACGCCGCCGAAGTGGGCTTCGTCGCCCTGACCGCCGAGGCCGCCCGCGCGGCCGGCGTCGCGGTCGTCACCGCCGCCCCGGCG